>JACOEF010000088.1 GCA_024998705.1 Nitrospira sp. | reverse complement strand
TTGATGATGAGATAGGCCACATCGCGGAACGGCATGAATCGCAAGAAGCGGCGCAGCAACTTGAAGGTCTGAATCGGATATCGGGTGAGCTTATAAATAAACAGCTTTTTTAGCCCTTCTTGGCGCACCGAATTGATCACTGCCCCTGGCAAGCAGGTAGGATCGATCTCCGAGCACTTAAAATACTTGTACCAATCCTTGGCATCGGTGACTAATCCGCGCTTGATATATTCCTGCCACAGCGGTGTTCCCCGATAGACACAGAGCCGGTTGAATCCAAAGGTGTCCAAGGGAAGCTTCGAAGCGAAATCGAATGTTTTCTGCATGTCCTCGACTGTCTCGTCTGGATTGCCCACGGTAAAGAAGCCGTGCACGATTTCAATCCCGGCCTTTTTGGCGTTGCGTACGGCAGTCTCCACCTCAGCCAGTGTCTGTTCCTTCTGGAGACGATCGAGGATCCTCTGACTGCCGCTTTCAATACCAAACATCACCGTCCGGCAATGCGCCTGCGCCATAGCGGGGAACAGATGTTGCGCCACGGAGTCAACACGGCCTTCGATGCCCCACTGAATCGTGAGCTTGGCCTCGATGATCCCTTTACAAATCGCGTCGATGCGCTTGGGCTGTAGTAAGAAGTGATCATCGACGAAGTAGACGGATCCATACCCGTTCGCCTCAAGATACTTCAGTTCATCAACGACGTGTTGCGCACTACGCGCACGCCACTTCCCCTCATTGAATATGGGGATATCGCAGAACACACAAGGCCACGGACAGCCCCGGGATGTCTGCATGGTCGTAAACCGCTCCATCGACAGCACAGCCGGCACGTCTAACGGCATAGACTCGACATAGTCCAATTCCAAACTTTCCCGGTCCGGGAAAGGCCACTGATCCAAGTGCCGTTCCATCGTCCGATTGGGGTTATTGATGACTTGGCCGTCTTTCGCCCAGGTGACGCCGCCCACCGCCTGCGGATCATCAAGACGATCGAGTAAATCAAGCAACAATTGCTCCCCGTCTCCTCGACACACAAAGTCGACTTCCGGGCACTGCAGCTACACCAAGCCTGCGTTGAGACTGGCAAATACTCCACCGAATGCTAGTTTCACGTTGGTATCGGCGGCTCGAATTTGGCGAGCAAGAATTTTGGCATAGGGATAACTGGTGGTACTGAGGAAGCTAAGACCCACCAGGGCAGGCTTCCGCCGTTTAATCTCTTCGATCATGAACTCATTCGGAGTCTCAGGATGCGCCTGATCGAACATCACACATTCATGGCCCGCCCGCTTCAATACCGACGACAACGACATGATGCCGATGGGCGGAAACCCCATAACCCGGATACGCCCATTCTTGGCTCGAGTCTTGGCCGGCAGGGCATAAAACTGGGGATCACGCACATGTATAAGAAACACCAGCATAGTTACATCCTTTCATCGCACAGCAAGCGGGCTCCTCGGATCGCCACTAGATCTCTGGGGGAGCGGAGGATCCACGTTCCAATTACAGCGAGACCGAATCACTCAGGCCAGTAGATCCTCGCGGGGCGGTATACAGTACCACGTCTAGAGAGAGGGAAAAAGGGAAGATTCCTACAGAGCTCAGGGAAGAGCGGAAGCGTCGGCGATACCGAGCTTTTCACTCCCAGCATGATTTGTTCGCTTCAAACGTAAAGAGGGCGCCGGGTCTGCGCCGGCGCCCTCTTGAGGAAAGATATCACCCTATCGACCGAGCGCTGCCTTCACGGCATGGCCGATTTCGGCGGGATTCTTCACAACTCGTACACCGGCAGCTTCTAGCGCCTTCATTTTTTCCGTCGCAGTCCCCTTCCCACCTGAGATGATGGCACCTGCATGTCCCATCCGACGCCCTGGAGGAGCCGTGATCCCGGCAATGAAACTAATCACGGGTTTTTTCACGTGTTTCTTAATGTATTCAGCGGCCTTTTCTTCCGCGTCGCCACCAATTTCACCGATCATCACCACAGCCTGAGTTTCTGCATCTTTCTCGAACAACGGCAACACATCCACGAACCCTGTGCCGTTGACTGGATCCCCACCAATGCCGACACAAGTTGTTTCACCAAGACCCAACGTCGAAAGCTGGTGGACCGCTTCATAGGTTAACGTGCCGCTGCGTGAGACGACGCCGACGACGCCTCGTTTATGGATGAACCCTGGCATGATACCGATCTTGGCTTCGTCGACCGTGATGACGCCTGGGCAGTTCGGACCGATCAATCGGACGTCTCGGCCATGCAACGCGCGCTTCACCTTCACCATGTCGTTGACGGGAATACCTTCCGTAATACAGATGATCAGTTTGACGCCTGCGTCGGCGGCTTCCAGGATCGCATCCGCACAAAACGGCGGCGGCACAAAAATCAAAGAGGTGTCGCAGTCGGTCTTCCTGACGGCATCGGCCACGGTGTTGAAGACGGGGATGCCCTCGACTTCCTGTCCCGCCTTTCCCGGCGTCACCCCAGCGACCATCTTCGTGCCGTACGCTTTGCATTGCGTCGCATGGAAGGATCCTTCCTTCCCCGTGATCCCTTGCACTACCACTCGCGTATTCTTATTGACGAGAATGCTCACGGTCTTCTCCTTTACGCCGCCTTGCCGGTCAGCTTCACAATTTTCTGCGCCGCTTCCCACAAATCGTTGGCCACCTCCAACTTGAGACCAGACTCCGCCAACAGTTTGCGGCCTTCATCTGCATTTGTCCCCTGGAGGCGCACCACTAACGGCACTGCGATCTTCACTTCTTTGGCCGCCTCGATTACCCCGTGCGCGATTCGCTCACAGCGCACAATGCCGCCGAAAATATTGATAAAGATGCCTTTGACGTTCGGATCTTTCAGCAGGATACGGAAACCGGCCGCCACAGTCTCTTTCGTCGCGCCGCCGCCCACATCGAGAAAGTTGGCCGGCTCACTGCCTGCCAGCTTGATCACATCCATCGTCGCCATAGCGAGGCCTGCACCATTGACCATGCAACCAATGTTGCCGTCAAGCTTCACATAATTCAGATTGTTCGCGCCGGCTTCAATTTCCAACGGCTCTTCTTCGGTGAGATCGCGCATTTGCTGAATATCAGCGTGCTTAAACAGCGCGTTGTCATCGAAGGACACTTTGCCGTCGAGCGCAACAATCGTCTTTTCTTTGGTGATGATGAGCGGATTGATCTCTACCATCGCCGCGTGCTTCTCCATGAACAACCGATAGAGATTGCCCATCATCTGGATAAAGGGATTCATGACCGCCGGCTCAATGGTATTGAGACCGAGAGCGAAAGCCACGTTGCGCCCGTTGTAGCCCTGGAATCCCACGGCGGGATCGATCAATTCCTTGATGATTTTCTCAGGTGTCCTGTCCGCGACTTCTTCAATTTCCATTCCCCCTTCGGTGCTGGCGATAAATACAGGCCACCCCGAATCGCGGTCCACCAGGATGCTCAGGTACAGTTCCTTACTGATGTTTGCACCTTCTTCGAGAAGGAGCCGATGAACCTGACGTCCCTTGGGACCCGTCTGATGTGTCACCAGCGTCTTGCCGATCAACTCCTTGGCCAGGCCCGCCACGGCCGCCTTATCCTTGGTAATCTTGACGCCGCCGGCTTTGCCGCGGCCGCCCGCATGGATCTGAGCTTTCACCACGAAAACCGGCGTATTGAGTTCACTGGCCCAGGCAGTCGCACCTTCGGGTGAGGTAATTTCCTTCCCCCGCGGCACCGGCACCCCGAACTGCGCAAACAACTGTTTGGCCTGAAATTCATGAACGTTCATCGTAACCTCTAGAGCTATTGGCTGATGGCTAATGGCGCATGGCTCAGGACTATCGACGGGTCGGCTTTCAGCCGGACGCGATCAGCCATGAGCCAATAGCGCTCTATTCCTTACGTGTATAGGCAGGGAGAATCATCGGAGAGATGACACCGTTGGAACTGCCGTGTTGCTTGGCCTCCGCCCGGAATCGCTGCAAATGTTTGAGCGAGAGTTTCCCTTGTTGCATGTTTCCAGCACGCGATGCCGCCGTCAAACCTGACCGCTTCCCAAATACCATCAGATCGAGCAACGAATTCCCCATCAATCGATTCCGTCCATGCAACCCTCCGGAGGCCTCGCCGGCTACGAAGAGATTCTTGACGTTCGTTTCGGAATTTGCGTCGATCTTTACGCCACCGTTCTGATAATGCAATGTCGGATAGATGAGGACGGGATCCTTGCTGATATCGATGCCGAATCGCTCAAACTGCATCATCATGGCAGGAAAGTGTTTTTCTACCGTCCCCGGCCCATGCTCTGCATCAAGCAGCGGCGTATCCAGCCAGATACCGATGCGACCAGACATGGTGCGAATACCACGACCCTCCTCACACTCACGAATAATCGAGGAGGAGACCACATCGCGCGTATCCAGCTCATTCACAAACCGCTCCCCCTTGGCGTTGACCAGATGGCCGCCCTCTGACCTGATACCTTCCGTGACCAAGGCACCGATCAATTGCTCGGGATAGACCGCGCCGGATGGGTGATATTGGAACGTATCGATGTGATCGAGCTTCGCTCCCATTCGATAGGAGAGGCATAAACCATCGCCGGTTGCACCATA
>JACOEF010000645.1 GCA_024998705.1 Nitrospira sp. | reverse complement strand
ACACAGAATTCCGCGAGCTGGAAGAATCTCACCATCGCCTCGATGCCGAGTTGTCCGATTTGCAGCGGCGACATGTGCTTACGCCGGCGGAAGAAGTGTTGAAGAAACAGTTACAAAAAGAGAAGTTGGCCACTAAGGACAAGATAGCCGAACTCATCCGATTGTCGCGTTAGCGAGGATCTCCTGTCCTCCGTTCCGGCCGCCTCCCGCCGCGCTCGATTCCAGCCGGTGGCGGGACCGGAATCGAATGCAGGATCGGGTCGTTGATTCAGACAGGCAATGCTCGCACCACTGGCCGCCCATATTCAGTCGCTCAAGAAGCGGCTTCTGATCATCGTGGTGACCTTGGGGGTCGCGTTTGCCACGGCGTTTGCCTACTCCTCCGAGATGGTCGCTTGGCTCAATCGTCCGTTTCCCAATCAGCTGTTGTTCTACGGCCCGACGGAAGCGCTGTTCGCGTCCATCAAAGTGTCGTTTCTGGCAGGTATTATCCTCAGCCTGCCGATGGTCTTCTATCAGTGCTGGAAGTTCATCGAACCAGCGTTGCTCCCTAAGGAGCAGCGCTGGGCGATCCCGTTGTTCCTGCTCGCGGCCCTGCTGTTTGCGCTTGGTCTGATTTTTTGTAACCTCGTGATCCTGCCGCTGGTCATCGACTTCTTCGTCAGTTTCGGCATGGATCGGGATATTACCCCTGCGCTCGGGGTGGGGACCTATATCGACTTCAACGTCAAATTTCTCCTGATCTTCGGCTGCGCCTTTGAACTGCCGCTGGTGTTGACCCTGCTCTCGCGCGTAGGTGTCGTGTCGGCCTCGGTGTTGGCCCACTATCGCAAACATGCCATCATGGCGGCGCTCATCATTTCGGCTATCGTGACCCCGGATGCTACGCTATTCACCATGTTGCTGATGGCCGTCCCGCTCATGGTACTCTATGAAATCGGGATTCTCGGCGCCAAGATTTTCGGGCGGGCCGCAGGGCCGACACCTGACATGAATCTACCGCTCGACCCTGATATACCCATCGGCACGGCCGGTCATCGCGTGCGGTGATCCGCACACACAGTGGGAAGGATGGTCACGCTATGCTGCGTCATATGCTGGTGTTGACGGTGTTTGCACTCGGGAGTCTGCAGGGGGGTGCGCAGGCGGCCTCCTTTTCTGGCGGCAGCGAGGGCGCGGCTCCGTTGAAACTGGAACAGGCGCACCCGGGCCAGGAGCCCGACGCCACCGCCGATATCGGCAATACGAGTATTCAGGCGTTGACGGTCGGTACCGGGGGGGCGATCTATGCCGGTTCCTTCGGTATGGGCATTTTTCGAAGTGCCGATCGCGGCGGGACCTGGACGCCGGCCAACCAGGGATTGACCGATCCGTTCGTGCTCTGCCTCACCACCGGCAAAGACGGTGCGATCTACGCGGGCACGTTTCGCGGTGGCGTCTTTCGTTCGCGTGACGGCGGCAAGAGCTGGCAGCCGATCAACAAGGGCCTCAAACGGTTGGAGATCAAAGCCTTGATGATGGATGACAAAGGGCTCTACGCCGGGACCGGTGACGGCGTCTATCTCTTGAATGCCGCGCAAGACCAATGGAAGTCCGTCTCAACCGGTCTGGATGAGATTCTGGTTCACGCCTTGGCGCGCACCGACGACGGGACTCTCTACGCCGGCACGTCCGGGAAAGGCGTGCATAGTTACAAGGAGCGGGCGGCGGGATGGACACGTTTGCGACAGGGTCTCCGTGATCACGAAGGATTGGTGGAGAATTTTATTCGCGTGCTGGCCGTGGATAAAGAGCAGGGCGTCTATGCCGGCACGTTCGACGGGGGCGTCTTTCGCAGCGGCGACGCAGGAAAGACCTGGTTGCCGATCAGTCGGGCCTTGCCGAACGATTCGATTCGCGGTTTGATCAGCAACGATCGCGGCGTCTATGTCGCCACGGGGCGGGGCATTTTCAAGACCGTCGACAAGGGCCGGCAATGGGTGCCCTTGAACAAGGGGCTCAGCAATCTGTCGGTGCAAGTGTTGATCGAAGGTGACAAAGGGGGCTTTTACGCCGGCACCAGCTCCGGGGTCTTTCGCAGCGATGACGATGGCCTTACCTGGACGGCGGTTAGCCAAGGATTGGAAGGGGAGAGTATCGCGCCCCTCAAGTTTAATTAAGAAGGAAAGGATATGAGATGACGGCACAAGCAGGCTCACCGGTTGCGACCATTTCCGTGACATCCAAGGGCGAAGCATGGGGCGAGATCGTGCTGCGCTTGTTTCCGGACGTGGCGCCCAATCACGTGAAGAATTT
>JACOEF010000644.1 GCA_024998705.1 Nitrospira sp. | reverse complement strand
GCTTGCAACTTTTTCAAATCCTGCAGTTCGCGATCGAGATCGGTATTCATCTCTTCCGACAGCGAGGCACGTTTCGTCGGGGTGACCGCTGGCTTGGGAGGCTCCTGCGGAGCCCCGGGCTGGGCGGCGGCCATCTCGGGCACGTTGAGCTTTTTGGGCATGGCATCCAGATCTGAACGCTCGGGACCACCCACCTTCGGTTGCGCAGACTTTTTCACCTCTGCCGGCTTGATCGGCGCCAGATCGCCGTACTGCGGGGCGTTCGGTGGCAACTCAATATCTTTCATCACATCCCGCAACACATCGGCCCGATTCGTCACCGGAGCAGACGCAGGCGACTTCGCGGCCTGCGGAATCGGCTGTGGTGCCGCCAGCACAGGAGCCTGCAAACGAGGTGCTGGGGTCGGAACCGGAGCAGGGGCCGGCGCAGGAGCCGGCGGCGTCGGCTTGGCAACAGGCCTCGATTGAACCGGTGGCGGTGTCGGGATCTGCACCGGTTTGGGCGGCACGGGAATCGGTGCAGACTGAGCCGGCTTCGGTGTGGGATGGGGAACCGCCTTCTCAACCTTGGGTTCAGGTTTCGCTTCCACAGGCGGCAACGTGACCAACGACACTTCCACCGCCGACAACGGGCGTTCCACTTTCTTAAAGAACTTGGTCCCCATGATCGCGGCGAGAAGACAGAGATGGAGCACCAGGGAAATAACCACCGTCTTGCGAAGACGGCTGCTTCCGGCTTCACCCAACTCCCCGATGAGGAACAACGCGGTATGTCTTGGCAGGGCTTGGAACGTCATGACTTGCGATACGACCGTGTGGCGCGCGAGTCGCGGCGCCGCTACCTTTTGCGTGGCTGCGTAGGAGTCGCGACCGACTCACTCACGCGTTCGGCACCTGTGGGTTCCGTCACCATCCCAAGCTTCTCAATCCCGGCTTTCTTCACACTATCCATCACCTGCACCACGATCCCGTACGGCACATCCCGATCGGCGCGGAGATAGAGCGACACCTCGGGGCTTTGATCTTTTAAGGCCCGAAGTTTCCGCTCAAGTTGCACCACACTCACCGCATCCTTATCCAAATACAAACGCTGATCGCGCTCAATGGACAAAACGGCTCTCGCTTCAGGCTTAATCGTATTGCTGGCAGACTTGGGAAGATTGATGTCCATCCCGCGATACAACATCGGAGCAGTCACCATGAAAATCACGAGCAGGACCAGCACCACGTCCACCAACGGGATCACGTTGATCTCCGCCATGAACCGCCGGTGACGGGTCTCCGACATCATGACTGCCCCCCGACCGTCGATTGCTTCAGCCGAGTCTGTAATGAACGCATGGCCTCAACCGTAAACGACTCAATCCGGAACACGGTCTTACGAATGCGGGTCAGATAATAATTGTAGAAGATCACGGCAGGAATGGCGGTAAACAGTCCGGCGGCCGTTGCCACCAGCGCTTCCGAGACACCAGGCGCCACGGCCGCGATGCTGGCGGTTCCCTGGGTCCCGATCTCGCGAAACGAATCGATGATACCCAACACGGTCCCTAACAGTCCGATAAAGGGGGTGATGTTCCCCGTGGTAGCGAGCACCGGCAGATACGCCTCAAGATGCGAGACCTGGTTCTGCACCAGATAGGCCACGGTCTTGTCCATGTATTGATGATCGATGGCAGCCACCGGATCCTTCGAGCTGCCGGCTGTCTGCCCCGCGCTGACCGAGCCATCACCTGAGACCGTCAGGACACGATCCATAATGCCTTGAAACACACGCGCGCTCGGGCTGCCATCGGCCCGCTTCGACTGACGATACAATTCATCGAGATCGCGTATCTTCGTAAAGGCATTGAAAAACCGTTGATCCTCGCGATCCGCCGCTTTGAATGTCCGCCATTTATAGAAAATCACGCCCCAGGAAAGAATCGAGGCCACAAAGAGCAGCAAAAGAACGATTTTTGAAACCGCCCCGAGTGAGCCCACCAACCCCATTACGCCTGATTGGAACATGAGCCTAGACCTTTCCCTTCACATGGCGTCGCATGAAAACGGTAAGCATGGATTGTACCTAAAGTTGGGGGAATGGCGGGGCCGACGGGATTTGAACCCGCGACTTCCAGATTGACAATCTGGCGTCCTAACCAGGCTGAACGACGGCCCCACGCAACCCAAG
>JACOEF010000527.1 GCA_024998705.1 Nitrospira sp. | reverse complement strand
GGCCTGGACTTGCCGTCCGTCCTGTTAGGGCGACTCGCACCGGCTGGGCCAGTTGTCCCATTTTTATCCCCTCTTCCTCGACCAGCTGCTTAAACGACGCTTCCCATTCCTGCTTGGAAAACACGGGAAAGGCCTCGAATCGGCTCAACAGTTTGGTTAACACCGGCACGTGAGTGGATGTGAGGAACTTCTTGGCCGCCTCATCATCAAACAGGACCGCTTGGCCGAAGTAGGGCGTAACCCAGTGGACCATTTCGACCAGTGTCTTGGTTCGCTCCTTCACCACCACCACTAGTTGCGCGAGCCATTCGGTCGGCACGGCGCGAACTTCCTCCTTGAGCCCGGCCTGCTCGAGGAGCGGCACGAGCGCCTGAGCAATCTCAGCCGGCGGACTGGTCTTGAGGTATTCGGCATTGATCCACGACAATTTATCCGGATTAAACACCGCCGCCGACGTCTGCACATCCTTCCAGGAGAACTTTTCGATCAGTTCTGCACGCGAAAACAGTTCCTGGTCACCATGGGACCAACCTAAGCGGACCAGGTAATTGACCATGGCGTCGGGCAGATACCCCATGTCTTTGTAGGCCATGATCGAGGTGGCGCCGTGCCGTTTCGACAACCGTGCCTTGTCCGGCCCGAGAATCATCGGGAGATGCCCGAAGCGCGGGAGGGGAAATCCCAGCGCCTGAAAAATTGGGATTTGTCGCGGCGTATTCGTGAGATGGTCATCGCCCCGCACTACATGGGTGATCCCCATCAACGCATCGTCCACGCCCACGGAAAAATTGTAGGTCGGATACCCATTAGATCTGAGGATGATGACATCGTCCAGAATTTGGTTGTCGAATACCACGGGGCCCTTGATCAAATCATCCACGACCGTCTGGCCGTCCTGCGGAGCCCTAAAACGGAGCGCCGCTTCGCCTGTCGGCTTTGTCAGACCGAGATTCCGGCACCGGCCGTCATACTTGGGCGATCCGCCCTTGGTTTCGGCCTCTTTTCGACGCGCCTCCAGTTCTTCAGACGTGCAGACACACCAATAGGCATGGCCTTGCTCGAACAATCGCATCGCATGTGCGCGATAGAGATCCATTCGCTCGGTCTGCCGAAAGGGCCCTTCATCCCAATCGAGCTTGACCCAACGCATCCCGTCCAAAATGGCTTAAATGGAATCATCGGTGGAACGGCTCTGATCGGTGTCTTCAATGCGAAGGACAAAGACCCCGTTCTGCTGCCGTGCAAACAGCCAATTGAACAAGGCCGTCCGCACCCCGCCGATATGCAGGAAACCTGTCGGACTGGGCGCAAAACGAACCCTGACCTGACTCATCGCATCACCGTAGTTCGTGTGGAAATAATAAACGGGGGGCTATCTATAACATGGCATTCAACTGATGTACAGAACGGGCCTGTTCCATTCTGAATCCGTTTTTGCTATGAACAGACCATGGCCGAACCGACACAAATCGCCGAAATCGTCTCCCTCACAACCTTGACTCCACACACGACGGAACTCGTGCTCCGCCCGATCGAGCACCCGCTTTCCTTCAAGCCCGGGCAGTGGATCTCGTTGCAATTGCCGGTCGGAGACCATCCACCCTTGAATCGTGCCTACTCGTTGGCGGAACCGCCGTCTACCGCCGGCCACCTCACGCTGGTCTTCGACCACGTGCCGGGGGGAAAAGGCTCCGGCTATCTCGCGTCGCTCAAGCCAGGCGATCACCTTCCCCTGTCAGGACCCTATGGCCACTTTGTGCTGCCCGACTCGGCACCTCAGCACCTGTTATTGATCGGACGCTATTCAGGGCTTGTCCCCCTGCGCTGCATGCTCCGCTCATTGGCAGACCGGGGCTCGCTACCTTCAAGCACGCTGATCGCTCAGGCGCCAACCACTGCCGAACAGCTCTACCATGAAGAATTCATGGCCCTTGCGACAAGCCAATCCCATTTCCAATATCTGCCGTTTGTCAGCGAAGCCCCCGACAGCCATGCTGAGACGGTGGATGTGATCAAACAAATCGCGGGAAACGGTCGGCAGGTGACCCCCATGATTGCCGGGGTCAAGGCATTTGCACGCCCATTACGGGCGCTGCTGATGGAACTGGGATTCGATCGACGGGAAGTGAAACTGGAAACGTATGACTGATACGACCCTTGCAAGCCCCGCACTCGATCTGTTTGCCGTCAGTGCCCCTCTTTCGCCAGATTCTTGTTGATGGCAGGAATTTCGACCACGATTTCCACCGTTCCATTCGGCACACATTGGCAACCAAGCCGGGATTGCAATGTCGTGGCAGGCGCTTCGTCTAACTGGTCGAACTCGTCATCCGTCCCCTCATTGCAGGTCTCCAGGCCTTTCTTCACCATGACATGGCATGTGGAGCAGGCACAGACGCCACCGCACACATGTTCCAGGTCAATCCCATTGCCCATCGCAATGTCGAGAATACTTCCCGGCAGGCCCGTAGGACCGTACGGAATCCTGTCCGGTTGTACCTCAACTTTCTTCTCCGTCTTGTCGGGGAAAATGAAGGTCACGGTATAAGATTTTTGCGGCAGCTCCACGTCTGCCTTTTCAATATAGGGATTTGTCCCACCCATGTTGCTTAACCCCTTTTGTCATGCATGTGGCGCCATGTATCGCGTGGCTTCCGTATCACCCACCAGCCTCCAGAGACTGACATTCTTGCTTCTCCGCCCCTCCGCTCGCTTGACAGGCCCAAAGACCACATGATACCTTTTGTACGACTGATTTGATCGTAGATCATTATAGTCTCCGACTTGAAGGATCGGCAATAGGGCCATGCTGAAATTATCGAAAAAAGCTGACTACGGGTTGATGGCACTCCAGCACATCGCCTCCAACCAATACGGCGATGTGGCCCAAGCTCGCGTAGTAAACACAAAGGAAATCGCCGAGGAATATCACAT
Source organism: Nitrospira sp. (assembly GCA_024998705.1). Taxonomy (GTDB): domain Bacteria; phylum Nitrospirota; class Nitrospiria; order Nitrospirales; family Nitrospiraceae; genus Nitrospira_A. The sequence goes on along the minus strand of JACOEF010000527.1, from coordinate 5,545 downwards.
TCCGGTGGAGTTACTTGCCAAAGTCCTCCAAACCCTCTCCAAGAGTGGGATCATCGAGAGTCATAACGGCCCCAAGGGCGGCTATCTGCTCGGCAAGAATCCTCGCGAGATCACGATTGCCCAGGTACTCGAAAGCCTGGAAGGGCCACTCGGCATCATGGACTGTTCACACGAAAAAGACGGCGATGCCTGCATGCAGCGCGAGCACTGTAACATCCGGACCCCACTGTTGAAAATCCAGAGCAGTATTTACCAGCTCCTGAACAATATGACCTTGCAAGATATGATGGGGGGCACCCCACTCATCACCATTCAATCCGTCGCGACGGAACAACAAGGAGTCGAGCGATGAAGTTCCCGATTTACCTGGATAACCATTCGACCACCCCGATGGATCCCCGGGTGTTGGAATCAATGTTGCCCTATTTCACGGAAAAGTTCGGGAACGCCGCCAGCCGCAACCACGCGTTCGGATGGGACGCCGAAGAGGGCGTCGAAACGGCGCGGAAACAGATCGCCAAGCTCATCCATGCGGATGCCAAGGAAATCGTGTTCACCAGCGGCGCAACGGAATCGAACAATCTGGCGCTCAAAGGCGTCGTCGAGATGTATCACGAGAAGGGCGATCACATCATTACGTCGTCTACCGAACATCGCGCGGTGCTGGACACGGCCAAAACACTCGAAGCCAAACGCGGCGTCAAGGTCACCTATCTCCCGGTCGATAAGTTCGGCATGGTCAACCCCGAAGATGTGCGCAACGCCATCACCGACAAGACCATCTTGATCTCGGTCATGTTCGCCAATAACGAAATCGGCACCATCAACCCGGTCAAAGCAATCGGGAAGATCGCGAAGGAAAAGGGCATTCTGTTTCATTGCGATGCGACTCAGGGCGTCGGGAAAGTCCCGATCGATGTCCAGGACATGGGAATCGATCTGATGTCGTTCAGTGCGCATAAAATCTATGGCCCCAAGGGCGTCGGCGCCCTGTACGTCAGAAAAAAGAATCCCCGCGTCCGCATTGCGGCTCAAATGGATGGAGGCGGACATGAGCGCGGCATGCGTTCCGGGACCCGGCCTGTGCCGTTGATCGTGGGCTTCGGAAAAGCCTGCGAGCTGTGCGAGCAGGAAATGGCCGCCGATGCCGCGCGGCTGTCCGTCATGCGCGACCGCCTCCATGCCACCATCACCAAGGCGCTGGAAGACGTTTACCTGAACGGCCATCCGACAGAACGTCTCCCGCACAATCTCAATATCTCGTTTGCCTATGTCGAAGGCGAGTCGTTACTAATGGGCTGCAAAGAAATCGCCCTGTCTTCCGGTTCGGCCTGCACATCGGCAACCCTGGAGCCCTCGTATGTGTTGCGCGCCTTAGGTGTGGGCGCAGAACTCGCGCATTCTTCCATTCGATTCGGCCTGGGGCGCTTCACGCTCGACGAAGAAGTGGACTACGCCGGAAAGCGAATTATCGAAACCGTGACGAAACTGAGAGAAATGTCGCCGTTGTATGAAATGGCAAAGGAAGGCATCGATCTGAAGTCCGTGCAATGGGCAGCCCATTAACCTGAATCATTACGCTCGTATGCGATAAATTTCGGAGGACACCATGGCCTATAGCGAAAAAGTCGTTGACCACTTCAACAATCCCCGCAATATGGGCAGTTTCAAGAAAGAAGAAGACGGGGTCGGAACCGGCATCGTTGGGGCGCCGGAATGCGGCGATGTCATGAAACTACAGATCAAAGTCGAAAACGACACGATCGTAGACGCCAAGTTCAAGACCTTCGGGTGCGGCTCTGCCATCGCCAGCTCCAGCCTGGCCACCGAGTGGCTTAAGGGCAAAACGGTGCAGGAAGCCGGCAAAATCAAGAACACCGATATCGTACAAGAATTGAATCTGCCCCCTGTGAAGATTCACTGTTCCGTGCTGGCTGAAGACGCCATCAAAGCGGCCCTCGCCGACTATCAAAAGAAAGCCGACTCGAAGTAACGACAGGAAGGAGCGCACTATGGACCCCACCACGGCCCCTGCCACGAAGGCGGAAACTCAAGCCCCGGTCATCACCCTGAGCGACGCAGCACTCAAAGAAGTGAAGCGGCTCATTAATGTCCAAGGCCTCGAAGAAGGCGGTCTCCGTCTTGGCGTCAAGGGCGGCGGTTGCTCCGGCCTGAGCTACACCATCAATTTCGACGACAAGATCGGCCAATACGATCAGGTGTACGAATTCGACGGCGTGAAGGTCATTGTGGATGCCAAGAGTGCCATCTACCTGCAGGGCACCCAGCTCGATTTTCAGAAGGACCTGATGGGCGGGAATTTCAAATTCGTCAACCCCAACGCCAACAAGACATGCGGCTGCGGGGAATCTTTTTCAGCCTGAGCGAACGACAGTCCATGAACGCACATACCCATAGCACCGATGACCGATGCGAGAACACCGACGATCGACGCGAGCTGCAGATGGCTCGCAGCATGTGTTGGCATTGCCAGTCAGAAATGGCTGGAGAATACTTTTGCGATCGTTGCGTGAAGGTCCAACCGGTCTCAAAAGATCTGGATTATTTCACCTGCTTCGGGCTGCCCCGACGCCTCGCCCTCGACCCACAGACGCTGGAAACCAAGTTCTACGAATTAAGCCGCGCATTCCATCCGGACTTTTACCAGAACAAAAGCGATGCGGAGCAGACCATCAGCCTCGGCAACTCAGCCATGCTGAATACCGCCTATCGTACCTTGCGGGATCCGATTCAGCGAGCCGAATACCTCTTGGACCTCGAAGCCGGCTCCGTGAAAGATATCCGGACGACACCGCCGGCCGATCTCTTCGAAGAGATTCTCGACCTGCAGGACACGCTTGATGAGTTCCGCGCCAGCGAACGCGCCTCCGAACATGCGTCTACTCTCCGCACGAAACTCCACGCGGATCGTGCCGTACTTGAGCAACGGCAACGGGACATGGAAGCCCAGCTGCAACAGCTGTTCAGCCGGTGGGATGCGCTCCAGGATCGCGCCGAGGTCACCGAGCAGGCCCGCGTCGAGCGTGGCCGCATTCTGAAGGACATGCGGGATATCCTCTCCAACCGCACCTACGTCAAAAACATCGTTAACGATCTCGTCGCAACGATCGCTTAATCATTATGTCACGTATTGTCGGCATCGACCTCGGCACTACCAATTCTCTGGTCGCCTACATGGACCATGGAATCCCCCGCGTCATCTCGGCACGGGATGAACGCGCAATGGTCCCCTCTGTCGTCTCTCTGACGGATAACGGACTGATTGTCGGTGATCCGGCAAAAGAACATCTCACGAGAAATCCCGAGCGTACGGTCTATTCGGTCAAACGATTCATGGGCAAGAGTCTGGCCGACGTCCAAGGCGAGCTGGCCTACTTCCCCTACACGCTCACAGAAAAGGGCGGCGTCATCCGGATCCAGCTGGGGGAGAAGTCGTACTCCCCACCGCAGATCTCTGCCATGATCCTCAAGGAACTCAAGCTTCGGGCTGAAGCGTTTCTGGGTGAAAGCATCACCAAAGCCGTCATTACCGTGCCCGCCTACTTCAACGATAGTCAGCGGCAGGCGACAAAAGACGCGGGCATGATTGCCGGACTTGAAGTCTTGCGCATCATTAATGAGCCCACAGCGGCATCGCTTGCCTATGGACTACAGGAAAAGACACAGGGCACCATCGCCGTCTACGATCTCGGCGGCGGCACCTTCGACATCTCGATCCTCAAGCTGAAAAACGGGATCTTCGAAGTGCTCGCCACAAACGGCGATACCCATCTAGGCGGAGACGATTTCGACCAACAGATTGCCGATCTGTTCCTCGCAGAGATCCGCGCACAGTACGGGCTCGACCTCAGTACGCATCCCGATCATATGCAGGCTGTCCGTCTCGAAGCCGAGCGCACAAAGATTCGTCTTTCCAGCGAACTCAAGACGACCGCCAGCCTCGATCTGCCGGACGGGAAAGGCCGGTTCACCCGAGAACTCACGCGTGATCAACTTGATGGGCTCTGCACTGCTTTGGTTGAGCGCACGCTGGGCCCCTGCCGCCTGGCGTTGAACGATTCCGGGCTGGCGCCGGGCGACATCGACGAGGTCGGGCTTGTCGGCGGCTCAACACGCATGCCGTTGGTTCGACAGCGAGTACGCACCCTCTTCGGGAAACAACCGCACTGCGAGCTGAATCCGGACGAAGTGGTCGCCCTGGGCGCTGCGGTACAAGCCGATATCCTGAGCGGCGGCACGACAGATATGTTGCTGCTGGACGTGACGCCCCTCTCCTTAGGCATCGAAACGATGGGCGGGGTCATGAGCAGCTTGATCCGCCGCAATACCACCATTCCCGCCAGCGCCAAAGAGATGTTCACCACCTATGTGGATGGCCAAACCGGGGTGGACATTCACATCCTGCAGGGTGAACGGGAGCTGGCGAAAGACAACCGCAGCCTGGCCCGTTTCCGCCTCAAGGTCCCGCCACTGCCGGCTGGTGTTCCCCGTATCGAAGTGACGTTTCTAATCGATGCGAACGGCATCCTGAATGTCATGGCCAAAGACATGCGAACCGGAGAAACGCAATCGATCGAGGTTAAACCGTCCTACGGATTATCGGATCAAGAAGTCGAGCGGATGATCGAAGACTCGTTTAAGTTCGCCGCGGACGATGTCAGTGCACGCAAGCTCATCGAAGCCCGACTTGATGCAGGAGCCCTGATCATAACGACCGAAAAATCGTTGGCGGATGGCGGGCACCTCGTCTCCGCGGAAGAAGCCGACACCATTCGAGCTGCGGTCGCAACTCTAACCACTGCCAAGGATGGAACCGATCCCCGTGCCATCCGCGCGCGCATGGCTGACCTTGAGCAGGCCGCCAAGGGCCTCACCGTGGCCATGCTGGACGACTCCCTCAAGCAGGGCCTCCAAGGCAAAAAGGTCTCTGAAGTTACCCAAGAGTGAATGAGGAACTGCGATGGATTTAAAGTGGAGTGATACTGAAGAACTCGCCATTCGTCTGGTGGAGGCCCACCCGACCACCGACCCCCTGACCGTCCGTTTCACCGACATGCATGCGTGGATCGTCGCTCTCCCAGAATTCAAAGACGACCCCAAGAAGTCGAACGAAAAAACCCTTGAGTCCATTCAGATGGCCTGGCACGAAGAATATCAGGACTCTCAGTCCTGATCGGCCGACCGCACGTTCGCCTCTCATCACATCTCCCACATCAGCGCGACCGCATCGCGGTCTCACCGTATGGTCTCATCCGTCTGCCTAGTGAAACCTGAGAAGGGAGACCGACGCGTTCGGGGGTTACGGTTCCACAGGAACTGGCGGGGCGCTGTCCGGCAGTTGGTCCAGTTTATAGAACTCGGTGGGATCGATTTTGGATCCGGCACTCTTGGTCGGCTCGGTGCCTTTGGTAAAGAGCTCCACCGTGCCATGCTGTTCGTCCTGGTCGGTGAGCAGCGCGGTCGTGGGATCGACTTTGACGAACATCACCCCATCAGGAATTTCGAACGGCACGACCGGCAACTG
>JACOEF010000643.1 GCA_024998705.1 Nitrospira sp. | reverse complement strand
GCTGGTCATGTCATGGTCGAAGGTGATTGGAATAGCGAATTGCTGCAAAGTCTCTATCACGGGCCTCTCAAGCAATAACCTGCTTACGTGGGAGGGGGAGGGCGGCGGAGTTTTGCGCCATCCTCTCCACCCTATCTTTGCTTCGTGCTGAGGTTCTCCCCTCAGCGCCAATTGTCTAGGGTCGTGACGGTGCAAGGTATTCCTGTCTAGCAGCGGGTAAATCTTCTATGCAGCGAAGTTTCCCAACCTTGGCCAGGACCATGAGGCGGGTGAATAAGATTCCCAGATATGAGGAGAATGAAACCGATATGAGATTTGTTTTTCGTGACTGGCGTGCACTGTTTCTTGCCGTGTTTCTCTGGCCCGCTTCATTAATGGGGGCCGAGCCTATTGAACCGGTTGTGTCTACATGGAGAGTTGGAGGAGAGCTAAATACATTTTATACTGACAACGTATCCCATTTCTCTGCCTCACAGCGTCTAACATTGCTTGAGGACCCGACACAGCCGATTCTTGACGCTCCCAGTCAAGGGCGCAGCTTTGTCGTCGAGCCACTGATTCAGGCGACCCGGTCTTATCTCCCTGCGTGGGGTAGAATGGATGTTGCCATTCGAGCCCAAGGGTTTATTTTCGAGAACAATCCTAGATTCAATCACGGCACGTTCAGCACGCAGCTCACACAAGCGCTCCCAGCGGAGACACTGCTCAGGTTTCGGTATCATTATGGTCCTAATATGCTTTTAGGAGACCATCTAGAGAGCCGTCTAGGTGAATCTCGCATTGGGGCGGAGCGTGTCACCACCCACTTTGGTGCAATTGAGTTAGAGCGCAAGGTCTTTGATAATCTTGTTGTACGCCTTCTCAACCGATATGGGACACGGTCATACAATGAACCGTTTTCCCAACGCGATACATTTTTCTGGACGCTTGGCACGCATATGGAGTGGGAGTTTAGTCCAGGGGTCACTTTCATGCTTGGCTACCACCTTGAGCGTGGACTTGCGAAAGGGCGAAAACAACCTGAGTTTGGCGAGGACGTCTCCTCGTATATCCATTATGTAGAGGCGGAAATAGTGGCACGTG
>JACOEF010000642.1 GCA_024998705.1 Nitrospira sp. | reverse complement strand
GACGGAGGGAAGCCGGTTTACGTTGACTGCTTCGCCAGCTATAATTCCGGACCATGCTGTCCGTACGACCCCGCAGCGCACGACTTAGGAGGGCCTGCCTCCAAACCTCCAGCCTGGCCGCGCTCGCACTCGCCCTCTTCTTGTGCCCCGTTGCACTCAGCGGGCAAGCGGTTCGGGCGGCTGACAGCGCCCCCGAATCGGAATTGCAGATCGACATCACCAGAATCGGCCTCGGCAAAGAAGTGGTGATTACCAAGGGCCGGAAAGAATGGTTCATGCGGGTGGAAGTGACACCGGAAAATTCCGTGGTGGTGCGGCAGGAAAAAGAAGGGGAGCGCTACCTCCTCGACGAAAGCGAAATGCACGATCGCGCCATGACACCTGCCGAGGTGGATGCAGCTATCACCGATTTTGTGAATAGCGTCAAAACCAGACAGAAAGCCCAATAGCCGCCATGGCCGACAAACCCAAGTTCGTCCTCTTCGCCCACAACGCTACGTACGACAAACTGCATCAGGTCGCCACTCTGGGGCTCACCGCCGCCGCCATGGGGAAGGATGTTATCGTGGTGTTGCTGTTCTGGACGATCAAGAAACTGGCCGAGGGTAGAATCGATCAGATCGACTTCCCACCTGAATATGCCTCATCAGCAGAGGAAGTCGCGCGGCTCTTGAAAGAAAAACAGGTCCCGAAGATCTCCGAGATGTTCCACGAAGCCCGTCTCGTCGGACAGTTTCGCCTCATCGCGTGCAGCGCAGGCCTCGAATATATGGGGGTGGAAGCCGGCGCGGTGGAACGCAACGTGGACGAGGTACTCGGACTCCCCTCCATCCTCTCGCTCACCGCGCAAGCGGAAACCAAACTGTTCATATAGCGACTCGCCGACGGCGGTGCAGATACCTCGGATCGTGACTATCCCACGCCCATCCTTCAACCCAACCTTTTCGCGTCGGCCTCACGCTGCCGGCACAGGGTCACCGACGAGGAGGTGGGCTAGAAATGATAGCCGACCCCGAACGCAAAGATATTGACCAAATAGTTGGCATTGACGCCACCATAGGGCCCGCGCGGCTCGAGATGGAAACGAGTGTAGTTCACCTTCCATTCACCGAACAGCGCCACATGCTCCGTCAATCGATAGCGCAGCCCCAGCTGCGTGT
>JACOEF010000334.1 GCA_024998705.1 Nitrospira sp. | reverse complement strand
GGATTCATACCTTCAGTGATTGCTTCGTTCTTGCCCGCAAGATCATCGCCGGTGCGGACACATGACATATCCGCAGGGTACTGAAGATGGAGGCCTAAGGTGCGAGAGATCCTCATTCCTGGAATCAGTCGCGTGCTCCGTGGCTTGGAGCGGGTCCATACAGCACTAGGCCGTCGCTTACTGACGCAGACAGCGACATTCACGAGTACCGATGATCATCGCGTTTCCGACTACTGGGGCAAGCAGTTCGAGGCCATGCGTACGGACAACTCCTACTGGCTCAACAACAAGCTTGTCGAGGAGTCGACGTATCGCCTGATGACCGATACCCCGAAACATTGGCTGGGTTGGCTGCTGACCGACTATTTTGCCCACCGAACATTCCACCGCTCGTTGAGCGTCTGTTGCGGGGACGGCGCCCACGAGATTCAGCTCTACACCTCTGGCAAGGTGCGTTTCGTTAGCGGGGTTGATCTCTCGGAGGGGGCGATCACGCAGGCGATCGGGCGCTTTGAAGCGGTCGGCTCGCCTCAGGACCGGTATCGGTTCGAGGTGCGGGATGTGAATGCGCTTACGATCGACGGCACCTTCGACTTGATTCTTTCGACCGGAGCGTTGCACCACACGACCAATCTCGAAGCCCTCCTGGCGACGGTGGAGCGTGCGTTGGAGCCGAATGGCTACTTCATCGTAGTGGAGTTCATCGGACCGAACCGATTCCAATGGACCGATCGGCAAATTGAGATCGCGAATCAGGTACTCAGCGTCCTCGATCCCTACTATTAACGCGACGGCAGGCAGACCAGGTTCGAGCGGCCTACGGTCGACAGCATGCTCGCAAGCGATCCATCGGAGGCGGTACGATCCGCCGAGGTGTATCCGTTGGTGAAGAAGCATTTCGAGGTGCGCTACGAGCGATTCTACAACGGCACACTCCTCCATCAGCTCCACCCTCTGTTGAACTCTGAGCTTGCCAATCGCGGGCAGCGCGACTTCGATTCCATCGTCAAATTGATTCTTTTGATGGAAGACCTTCTGATCAAGGGCGGCGTATTGCCGTCCGACTTTGTATTTCTGATTTGTCAGAAGCCAATGCCTGGCGCCCGGCGATCAGACTAGAGGGGAGACCTCGGCGCATGTGCGGCATCGTCGGCGTATGTGATCCCATGGCGCCAAACCAGGCGCGTCGTCTCCTGGGGCGGCTGCTGGCCACCATGGAGGCGCGTGGCCCGGACGGCTCGGGAGAGTTTGTCGACGACTCTATTGTAATGGGGATGAAGCGGCTGGCGGTGATTGACGTGGAGGGCGGAGGGCAGCCGCTTCTGAGTCGTAATGGCCAGGTTGTGGCCTTGCAAAACGGCGAGATCTATAACCACGTCGCTCTCCGCCATGAATTGGAACAGCAGGGTGTGCTGTTTCGAACGGCCAGTGACACGGAGGTCCTAGCGCATGGGTACGAGCGCTGGGGAATCGACGGGCTGCTGGCGAAGCTGGACGGGATGTATGCCCTCGCGATACTCGATCGCCGGAATCAGCAATTACATCTTGCGCGCGATCGTTTCGGCGAGAAGCCGTTGTACTATAGTGCGACGGGCCATAGGTTTGCCTACAGCTCGAACTCGAAGGCCTTGGCGCTGTTGCCGTGGGTCGATTGCGACATCGCGGCCGGCAGCGTCGATCGGTATCTGGCGCTGCACTATGTGCCCGGTCGACGGACGATTTTTAAAGGGGTTCAGCGTGTCTTGCCTGGGGAGCGGCTGACGGTCTCCTTGCGATCGTTCACGCTCCATCATGAGCGATACTATAGTCCGGTGGTACGGCCGATTGTACCCGTCGATGCCCGCACGCTGCTAGAGCGGATTGTACATGCGGTCACCAGCAGATTGGTTGCAGATGTTCCCGTCGGTGTGTTTCTTTCGGGCGGAATCGATAGCTCAATCGTCGCATCCGTCGCGGCGCGGCACCATCCGGCCATCGATACCTTCTCCATGGGTTTCAAGGACGTGCGGTACGATGAGTCGGTTCATGCTGAGGTAGTGGCTCGCGCAATCGGTTCCTCGCACCACCATTTCACGTTCGATGAAACGGCTTTCCACGAATTGTTGCCGACGGTAGTCGAGAGCCTGGATGAGCCGCTTGGCGACCAGGCGTTGCTGCCGACCTATTGGCTATGTCGAGAGGCCAAGCGGCATGTTACGGTGGTGCTGTCCGGGGAAGGTGCCGACGAATTATTCGCAGGATATGATTACTACGGCACCATGTTGTCGCGGCGGTCCTGGCGTGTCGGCCTCAAGGAGTGGGTTTCCGGTCGCGGGGCGGTCGATCCGCCTCACACCTTATGCGACAATTCATGGCCGGTGACGCCATCTGGATTTCCCCTCGTCATGGATTCAGCTGGGCGCCGAGGGCTCCTTGAGAAACCTGTGCACGCTCCCGATCCATGGGAGGAATCTCTTCTGTCATCTCTCAACGCCGCAGAGAATCCCCTCCAGCGCGCAACTCTTGCCGATGTTTTGACATGGTTGCCTGACGATCTACTGGTAAAGCTCGATCGGATGGCCATGGCAAACAGTCTCGAAGGGCGTGCTCCGTTCCTGTCGCCGGCGCTGGTCGATGTGGCGCTCCGCCTGCCTGAAACCCAACGGATGACTGGGACACAGACCAAGATAGCGCTCCGCGAAGTAGCCGCGCTGTTGCTTCCGCAGGCTATCGTTCGGCGAAAGAAACACGGGTTCATCCTTCCCATGGCCAAGTGGCTCCAGCAATGGTTGGGGCGAGTCGGGGACCTGCGGGACTATTTCAATCTGCATCGCATCAAGGAATTCGACGTGGCTGCTGCGGTGTCCCTGGTGGAGCGGGAACTTGTGTCGGGTTGCCCAAACGAGCGTCTTCTGTTCTCTCTGGTGATGTTGGCTGAATGGCACCACTCATTCTTCAAGCGCATGGCCTCTGACTTCAGAATGTGATCGTCAATCGTCGCTGCTGCGGCTGAAACCTTTGCCGTTTTTTGAGGCGCAATCCCTCCCCCCCCCCGTCAAAAACATCGAAAAACCTATCCTTGCCCCAGAACTCCGGTACTATTTGAGCAGTCGGTCGTGTGCGCGCAACCGGCGGATATTTCATCACAACAGGGCAGCAACACGTGCAATGACGGTCACGTATTTCTCGAAAAGCTCAATCGTCGGTCCCAGCAGTCGCTATCGCGTCTATCAATTCCTGCCTCATTTCAAAGCGGCGGGGATCGACTGTCACGTGAATCCTCTGTTTGGGGAGACGTACTTCTCCATTCTGAAGGTGCAACCGGCCGCGCTACGGACGCTCCTCAAGATTCCCTATGTGCTCGCCTGTTTCCTCAAGCGACTCTGGACGGTGCTGGCTCTGGGCAGGCAGGACCTGATCGTGCTGGAGGGGCAGCTCTTTCCCTATGCGCCTCCGTTGGTGGAGCGGCTGCTGCGCTGGTGTCGTTATCGAGTGGCGATCGAAATGGATGACGCAATCTATCTGACTCCCATGCACGAGCAGAAGATGCCGGCGTTACTCTCGATGGCCACTGGAGCCATTGTCGGGAACGAGCAGCTTGCCGCCTATGCGAGGCAGTTCTCGTCCCGCGTCTGTGTCGTGCCTACGGTGGTTGACACCGATCGATTCAAGCCGGACCCGACACGATTTGCCGACTTGCCTGGAGAGTGTTCTGGCGTGATCACGGTCGTGTGGATCGGTTTGGCCTATAACCTGACATATTTGAATGTGGTCGCGCCGGCCCTCCGCGAGCTCCAGCGCACGTTCCACGTGAGACTCCGCGTGGTCTGTTCCCAACCGCCTCACCTGCCGGGCGTTGATGTCGAGTTTAGGGCCTGGGATTTTGATCGAGAGGTCGCGGATTTGCAGGATGCCACCATCGGCGTGATGCCGCTGGAGGACACAGAGTGGGCCCGGGGCAAGTGCGGTCTGAAGCTCTTACAGTATCTCGCAGTGGGGTTGCCGGCGGTGGCCTCTCCGGTAGGGGTGAATCGCGACATGATTGTGAATGGGGAGAACGGGTTTCTCGCCTCCACCGAGCAAGACTGGTATGAGCGCCTGGAGGCACTCTTCCGGCGCCCGCAGTTACGCAACCGCATGGGGCAGGCCGGTCGTCGAACCGTGGCGGAGCAGTATTCCTTGGCGGTGTGGGGACCTCGGCTTGCCGATGTGTATCGCACACTCGCACAACGCGAGCAGCAGGATGTGGCGCTGCACGCGCGTCATCGCTCGGTGTCGGGCCACCGGCGTTCGACAGGAACTCGATGATTCTACTCACGCTGACATTTCTGGTCGCAGTGCTCCTCTCGCTCTATGGCGTGCCGATCGCTCGTCGAGCGGCCTTGAAATTCGGGATCGTCGACTGCGCGGACGGTCGTCTGAAGCATCAGCGTGAGCCCGTCCCGTATTTAGGCGGACTCGCGATCTATCTGGCCTTTCTGGTCAGTCTGGCCTTTACCTTCGAGTTTCGGCAAGACGTGCTCGGGATTGTGCTCTCCGGCACACTCATCGTCATGTTGGGGTTGATCGATGACTTTGGCGTCCTGACCCCGGGCACCAAGCTGGCAGGCCAATTCCTGGCCGTGTTCGGCTTGATCAAGAGCGGCATCCGGATTGAAATTGCGTCACTGCCTGATTGGGTCGACATCGTGCTGACGGTGTTCTGGATGGTCGGCATCATTAATGCCTTCAATCTACTGGACATCATGGATGGGTTATCAGCAGGGGTTGGGGTGATCAGCGCCGCATTTCTCTGTGTGGTCGCCATCCTGAACGGTGATCAGGCGATTGCCTTTATGCTGGCGGCGCTCATAGGAAGTCTGCTCGGATTTCTGCGATACAATTGGCGGCCGGCTTCGATTTACATGGGTGATGCAGGGGCCATGTTCATCGGTCTGATGCTTGGCGCCCTCTCGATGATCGGCAAATACACGGCAGGCCATTCTGTCTCGCTGCTGACTCCGGTGTTAATCCTGGGCATGCCCATTTTCGATACCCTCTTCGTCATGTATATCCGGTTCTTGCGTGGACTCCCGGGTTTTCTGGGAAGTCCCGATCACGTGGCGATTCGCTTGCGGCATTGGGGGCTCTCGGTGACTCAAGTCGTCCTGATCAGTTATTTCGGCGCGGCATTATTAGGGGGGATCGGTCTGCTGGTTATGGCGGTGCCTCAGGACCTTGCAGTGGTGTTCAGCGGTGTCACGCTGTTGTGCCTGGGAGTGGCTGCCGTGGCACTCACGCGTGTGAACGTCTCGGGTGGAGTCGCAGCCATACGTCCCGAGTCGGTCACGGCACGTTCGACAGAAAGGACCGGCGCAGTATGATTGTGATCGTCGGGGCTGGATTGGCGGGGCTCAGCGCGGCCTATCACTTGCGCGGGTTGCCCTACAAGATTCTGGAGCGGGAACGCGAGGTCGGAGGGCTGTGCCGTTCGTACGTGAAAGACGGGTTCACCTTCGACTATACGGGGCACTTGCTTCACTTCCGGCAGACGGCAATCAAAGCGCTGGTCGAGAGCCTGCTCCCGGACCAACTTCAGCGGCATGCCCGTAAATCCTACATCTATTCCCATGACACCTACACCGAGTATCCGTTTCAAGTGAATACGCATGGCCTCCCGCCTGAAGTGGTGCGGGAATGTCTCTTGGGATTTATCGCCACGCTGTCGAATC
>JACOEF010000641.1 GCA_024998705.1 Nitrospira sp. | reverse complement strand
GTTAGGCGTCGCGGTTTGGCAGAGTAAGTGCAACACCTTCTTCAACAAGGTGGGTGAGCTGGCGAGACTGTCGGCTTCCTCAACCGGCAAGAAGGGGATGCAGACATGGGGTATCGCCAACTGACCCAGGACGAAAGATACGTCATGGCAAGGCTGCTGCACCAGGGGTACAGCTACCGAAGTGTCGCCGTGATACTGGACAGGGCGGCGTCGACGATCAGCCGAGAGCACCGGCGTAACGTGGCCAGGCACGACGGGCGCTACCGAGCAGAGAAGGCGCAGCAGTACGCGATGGCGCGACGAAGCCGCAGTCGCAAGACGAGCCAATACAGTCTTGAGGAGTGGGCTGAGGTGGCGCGGCTGCTCAAGCGCAAGTGGAGCCCAGAACAGATTGCCGGGCGCAGAAGGCGGATGCACCAGGCCACGATGAGCAAGGAGAGCATCTACCGCTACGTGAGGCGAGAGCGGCGCGCCGGAGGGCGGCTCTGGCGCGAACTGCGCATCCTCAGCAAGTACGGGCGCAAGAGGCGCGGGAGCCCGGCTACCAGAGGAAGACTGGTGGGCAAGCGGCACATCAGCGAGCGGCCAGCGGCGGTGGAGTTGCGCCGGCAGATCGGCCACTGGGAAGGCGACACGGTGATGGGAGCGGACCAGCGGCACTGCGTGCTCACGCTGGTGGAGCGGGTGACGGGCTACCTGGTGATGAAGAAGCTGGTGGCGCGGACCAAGGAGCAGGCGGCCAACGCGCTGAAGTGCGCCCTCGAAGAGATCGAACGCAAGGTCCGCACGATCACGCTGGACAACGGCACCGAGTTCCACGACTACGAGAAGGTGGAGGCGGTACACGCGGTGAAGTTCTACTTCGCCACGCCGTACC
>JACOEF010000175.1 GCA_024998705.1 Nitrospira sp. | reverse complement strand
CGTTCGGCCGCCCCCCGGCGGGGCTCTGGCCGTCCGAGGGCTCGGTCTGTCCTGAGTTGTTGCCGATTCTGGGCAAAGCCGGAATTCACTGGCTGGCGACGGACGAGGGCATCCTCTACCGGTCGCTCCGGATGGCCGACCAAGCCTGGAATCGTCACTATCACCTCTACCAGCCCTACGCAGTCGGCACCGAAGATCAGCCGCTCACCATGGTGTTTCGCGATCGGGACATTTCCGACGCGTTCGGGTTCGTCTACCACAAGACCACACCGGAATCCGCCGCCGACGATGTGCTCCGGCGAATCCGAGGCCTCGCCTACGACATTCCACTGGAGAACGGACTCCTGGCCGTTATTCTCGACGGGGAAAACCCCTGGGAGCATTATCACGACGGCGGCGAACGTTTCCTCTCTCTGCTGTTCCAGGCCTTTGAACAGGACGGGCTCCATATCGGCCACGGCATTCGCGTTCACTTGAATACCATCAGTGACGCCTTGCAAGCCGTTCCTCCCCCTCAACGCCTGAACCAGTTGCACTCCGGCTCCTGGATCAACCAGGACTTCAAAATCTGGATCGGTCACCAGGAAGACAATCGTGGCTGGGACCTCCTGCAACACACGCGGGCGCGACTCGTCGAACTCACACCGTCATTGACGCCGGAACGGGCACGCGCAGCCTGGGACGAGCTCTATGCCGCCGAAGGCAGCGACTGGTTCTGGTGGTACGGCGACGACTTTGATACCGATTACAAGCAGGAATTCGACCGGCTGTTCCGCACCCACCTGCGTAACGTCTGGACGTACGCCGGAGTGACGCCGCCCGAGATTTTGAATCAGCCCCTGGTGGAGACCCGTACGCCGCAAGGCCTGGACCAGGTCCGACTCCCGCTGGCGCTGATTACGCCGACCCTCGACGGACTGGCCTCGAATTTTTTCGAATGGCGTGGGGCCGGCACCATCAACACGACGCCGCCACTGGGAGCCATGTGGAAATCCGAAGGACTCTTCACCGCCATTCTCTTCGGGTTCGACCGCGAACACCTCTACCTAAGACTGGATCTCGATGAGCGATCCCAGGCACGCCAGGACGCCAGTGCCGCAGAGTTGTACATCGGCTCAGGCATCCAGCAATATAAGTTGTCGTTTGCGCTGACCGCCGGAGGCGCGGATGAAGTCCTGCTCGCGCGAGCGGACGAATCCGGCGCCTATCTGGACATAGGCACCTTGAGCACGATCTGCCGCCGAACAATCTTGGAGCTGGGTGTCCCCTTTAAGGAGTTGGGCATCGAGGTCGGCGCGGAATTGCGACTGACGCTCACGGTCTCGGAACATGGGATGGAAATCGCCCGGTATCCCCATCACGGCCCGGCCACATTCAACCGACCGGGAGACGATTTTGAAGCCGCAATGTGGCGAGTCTGAACGACAATGTTTGCTGTCCCCTGTTCATGGAGGCATGCACCCTGCGCCCCGTCATTGACCATCGAACATTGTGTATTGATCATCGGCAACTAGAGGAGTCGAGATGCCCGAATTAAGAAGAGATCCGATCGTCGGCCGCTGGGTCATCATTTCAACCGAACGCGGCGGGCGCCCCCAAGATCTGCACATGCCGTCGGCGCCGCTGCCGTCGGCGTCCATGTGTCCGTTTTGTCCGGGACAGGAGCGCCTGACGCCCAAGGAAATCCTGGCTTACCGCCCGCACGCCTCGGAGCCGGACAGTCCGAATTGGACCGTGCGGGTCATCCCTAATAAGTTTCCCGCCCTGCATGTGGAAGGGGATATGGGACGGGAAGGTCTCGGCCTCTATGACCGCATGAACGGGATCAGCGCCCATGAAGTCATCATCGAAACGCCGACGCACAAGGAACGCCTCAGCGACTTGTCGGCAAAGCGGGTAGAGGATGTGCTCTGGGCCTATCGCGACCGGATCCTCGACCTCAAGAAAGATCTTCGGCTACGGTATATTTTGATCTTCAAGAATCAGGGCGCGGCGGCGGGCGCGACGCTGGAACACAGCCATTCTCAACTCATTGCCCTGCCCGTCGTCCCCACCAGCGTCCTCGAAGAAATCGACGGCTGCCGGCAACATTTCCAGCAGAAGGAATGCTGCATCTATTGTGACATCCTCCGGCAGGAATCAGCGGAAGGCGCCCGCGTGGTGCTGGAGAATCCGGAATTCCTCTGCCTGACCCCCTACGCCCCGCGCTTTCCGTTTGAAATGTGGATCCTCCCGAAACGGCACGCGGGACATTTCGAAGAATGTCAACGCACCCAATTTGAATTTCTGGCGCCGATCCTGGGCGAAGCCTTACGGCGCATGGATGCCGTGCTGGTTCAACCGGCCTACAACTTCATTCTGCACAGCTCGCCGCTGCACGAGAAGACGGGAGATTTCTATCACTGGCACATCGAAATCATCCCGAAGCTGACCCAGGTCGCCGGATTCGAGTGGGGCACGGGATTTTACATCAACCCGGTCGCACCGGAAGAATCAGCCAAGTGCCTCCGCGACGCCATCCTGTAACGGAGCAGATCGCACCTCCACAGCACTCGCTTCCCGGTTTCGCGCGGACGGAGAGCTGTTCGCCTGCCATCCGCCGATCTTCCTCCGCCACCTGTGAGACAGGCTAGTTCGTCCTTCATCAGCGGCTGGCTGGGGCTGACACTCGCCCTCCTGTTCCTGGGACGAGTGCCTCGAGGAACGGCCTCGGCCTATTCATCTATCCTGGGAAGGCAGGGCGGCAGATTCCAGCAAGAAGAGGTGAGACTATCGTGACCGTACAGACCACCGAATGGAAAGACGAAACGATCAGCGAGTTGGATCTTCAGGATCAAACATCTAAGTGACTCGCAGTTGGGTCCGCCCGGACCTTCTTGAGCATCGTCGGCCTGCTGGTGTACCACATCATCGCGGGGATCAAGTAGCCAACGGCAGCTCGCACCCCCTCCCTGCCTGAACTGCTGCGCAGTCGTGGCGTAACCAGGAGCCGCCCGCGCCGTTCCCACACCGGCTCACGGCCGAAGCTCGACGCTCCAACCGCATTGCAATCCCATACAACTCAGCCGTATCATCGCGCATGCTTGTTCATCTCAGTCATCCACAACGCCAGGTTGAAATCAAAGGGCCCAAACGAACCAAGGAATTGCTACGCGAGCTCAATCTGGTGATTGAGGCGCATCTCGTCATCCGGGGCGATGAACTTGTCACGGAGGATGAAATGCTCGCGGATGCCGACCAGATTGAAATCCGGCCGGTGATCTCCGGCGGGAGATAGCCGTCAGTTGTCAGCACTCGGCTTTCAACTCACAGATCGAGGGAATGTGATCCTGCTTGTGGCTGAACGCGGCCCGCGGCAGACCGAAAGTGTGATGAAACCATGAATTGCGGCAAGTGCAAAACTAAAGCCGTCATCAGCCTCCCGCGACACAATGCCGCCTTCTGCAAGAGCTGCTTCACGACCTTCGTGCACGAGCAAGTCGCGCGCGCGATCAAATCGTTCAAGATGTTTACGCCCGAGGATCGCATCCTTGTGGCGGTCTCCGGCGGAAAAGATAGTCTCGCTTTGTGGCACATCCTCCTCAAGCTCGGCTACCGCGCCGATGCGCTCTATGTAAATCTCGGCATCGGCAGCTACTCTGAAGAATCGCATCGGAAAGTGCGACACTACGCGGACAACGTGGCCGCTGCCCATGGCGCCAAACTGATCGTCCATGTCGTCGAGCAAGAAGCCGGCGCCGGCATTCGTGAATTGGCCACCATTCTTCATCGCCCCACCTGTTCGACCTGCGGGACCATCAAACGGTACCAATTTAATCGCGCCGCGGTAGAACAGGACTATAACGTGATGGCCACAGGCCACAATCTCGACGACGAAGCTGCTCGCCTGTTAGGCAACGTGTTGCACTGGCAGGATGAATATCTGGACAAGCAAAGCCCCACCTTGCCGGCATCCGTCGAAGGATTCGCCAAAAAAGTGAAGCCGCTCTGCCGGCTGTCGGAGCGCGAGATCGCCGCTTACGCGGTCGTCAATCGGATCGATTACATCGTCGAAGAATGCCCGATGGCGAAGGGATCCAAGATGATCCTCTATAAAGAGGTCCTCAACCGGCTGGAAACGGAATCGCCCGGCACGAAACAACGTTTTTACTGGGGGTTTCTAGAGAAGCAAACCAAGCCGGAGCCCGCCACGGAATCCATGGCCGAGAAGGATCAGCGAACGCTCCACCCCTGCCAATCCTGCGGACAACCCACCACCGCCGAGACCTGTTCCTACTGCAAGATGATGGCGAAAGCCAAAACCGCCACGCCTCGTTGATCTCGCCTCAAACGGCAAATGAGATGTCGGCCAAGGCTCCCGTCACTATAAACCCCTGCTGACCTCACTCGACCGGAGACTCTCATTCCCGTTCACGTCATACGCCGTCACCGCAGACGGCCGCCTGTTTGAATCCATGGCAATGCCCGGCATCTCATGGATGAGTCGGGCACATGTCTATAGAACATACCGGAGAAAGAGAAAGTACCGGAGAAAGCACCGGTCATGCCACAGGGGAAGGACAAGAAAAATACCAAACTTTTCAAATATATCGTCCCGAAGCCCCGGATTCGTCAACGTGAAAGTGTAGGCCTGATGATCCGGAAATGACCCTAATTGAACAGGGCAGCACCTTGGATTCTTTTTCCCCGCCCACTGGGGAATTTTGCATCGCCTCGCTCGACTGTGTATAACCTTAGAGAGTGATGCGATGGATTTCCTTCTCTCAGCGCATCCCGCGCATATCAGTCTCTCCCCCGAGAGTCCCTCGCTGGTTCGGACTGCTGGCGCTCCTGCTAACCGTGCTGTCGGTCGGCCGACCCCAGGCTGAGTCCGCGCCGCAGCCAGGAGCCGGGACGCCCACAACTCCCATCACCCTGCGTTTCGTCTCCTGGAAGCCCGATCACCCGCGCGTATGGGACGAAGCCCTTGCCGAGTTCACGAAAGCTTACCCTCACATTTCGGTGGTGCGCGAACTGGCTCCGCACAGCTCCACCGCGTATCACGATCTGCTGACGCAGAAGCTGAAAAATCGTGATACCACAGTCGATGTCTTTTTCATGGACGTCATCTGGGTGCCGGAGTTTGCGGAAGCCGGGTGGGCTCACCGGCTCGACGAGCGATTGGCTCCGGCCATGCGCGAGCAGTTTCTCCCCGCCACCATCGAGGTCGGTCGATATTCCGACCATCTCTATGGGGTTCCCAGTCGTATCGATGCCGGACTGCTCTACTACCGCTCTGATTTATTGACCAAGTACGGTTTCTCACCCCCGACGACCTGGGACGAACTGGCCCGGCAAGCGGAAACCATCGTCACCGGGGAGCAATCAACGAACCCAACGCTGCGTGGCTACACGGCTCAATTTAAACAGTACGAAGGCCTCGTCTGTAACCTACTGGAGTTTATCCATGGCCACGGCGGCAGCCTGCTGACAGCGGATGGAACACATTCCACTCTGGCCCAACCCGAAGCGCTGGCTGCCGTGCAGTTCGTTCGTGATCGGGTGATCGGCGGGCTCGCATCACGCGCGGCGCTCACCTATCAAGAACCGGCATCCCTCTCCGTCTTTCTGCAAGGCCATGCCGTCTTTCACCGGAACTGGCCCTATGCCTGGGAACTGACCAACAACCGAACTCGCTCGACCATCGCCGGGCAGGTCGCTGTGATGCCACTTCCCGGACTCACTGAAGGACGCACCGCAGCGGCACTCGGAGGCTGGCTCTACGGCATCAGCGCGTACTCGCAACATCCGGACGAAGCCTGGGCGCTCATCGAATTTCTTTCCGGCCGGGCCATGCAAAAGAAGTTCGCGCAGGAGGCCGGCATTGCGCCGTCCCGTCAGGCGCTGTTTTCAGACCCGGATCTTCTGGTGGTGGCGCCACAACTGCGCAACTACTTGGACGTGCTCCGATCTGCAACCACTCGCCCGCGCTCCCCCCTGTATCCCGCCGTCTCACATGCACTGCAACGGTATTTCAGCCGGGCCCTCGCCATCGACGGCCTCGACCTCGCGCAAGAGGCGGCCGTCACCGATGCCCACATCGATCGCCTGCTCGCCCTCACAGGAATGACGCCATGAGCCGCTCAGCCTCAATTCTCCGACGTCGAGAGAGCCTGGCGGCCGGGACCATGGTGGCTCCGGCCCTGCTGGTGACCATGGTCTTTGCGCTCTATCCGGTCCTGGATTCACTCTGGCTCAGCCTGCACGATATCTTCATCGGACTCCCGCAGCTCGGCAGTCCGTTCGTCGGTCTGCACAACTATGCGGCGCTGCTCCGCGATCCCGTCGCGCAGCAGGCGCTGTGCGTCACCCTCGCCTTTGTGGTCCTCTCGACACTGCTCGAGTTGGCCTGCGGGCTGATCATTGCCCTGGTGATTCATGAGCAGTTTCGCGGACGCGGTCTCGTTCGGGCCGCCATCCTGATTCCTTGGGCTATTCCTACGGGGGTGGCGTCGCAACTGTGGCGCTACATTTTCAACGACCAATACGGGTTCGCAAACTTATTGTTGTTCGGTGAACGCATCACCGACTACATCCCCTGGCTGGCCTATCCGGGCATGGCCTTTGGCATCATTGTGCTGGCCGACGTCTGGAAGACTTCCTCCTTTGCGGCGCTGCTGATCCTCGCCGGCCTCCAGGTCATTCCCGACGATCTCTACGACGCAGCGCGTGTGGATGGCGCCACTGTCTGGCAGCGGTTCCGGCACATTACCCTGCCGCTCCTGAAACCGGCGCTGTTGCTTGCACTCCTATTTCGTACCATGGATGCGTTTCGTGTCTTCGATCTGGTGTTCGTGATGACACAAGGCGGCCCGGGCGACGCCACGCAGGTTCTGCAGTTCTATGGCTACCAAACCCTGTTCACGGAGGGCCGCATCGGGTATGGCTCTGCAGTCTCCGTGGCCGTATTCCTGATGATCCTGGCGCTGTCGTTGACGTACCTGCGCGCCATCGGGTCGAGTCTCCTGGAGCGCAGACGAACATGAATCGTCGGATTCTGCTCGCAGTAGGCATCCTCGGTACGGTGGGACTCAGTCTGCTGCCGTTCCTCTGGTTCGTCCTCACGTCGTTCAAGTCGCAACGTGAGATCGAGGCCGCGCCGCCCAGCTGGTGGCCCTCGGGCAGTCTGGGATTCTATCGCTCAGCCCTCTTTGACCATCACCTCTTCGACTATGCACTGAACAGCATGGTGGTGGCCGGCTCCACAACACTGCTGGCTCTCCTGCTTGCCATCCCGGCCGCCTATGCCCTGGCCCGGCTCTCCATTCCCGGCAACCAGGGTATTCTGGCGGTGCTGCTCTGCGTCTCGATGTTCCCGCAAATGGCCATCGCCGGACCGGTCTGGCGGCTGCTCGATTCGCTCGGCGGACTCAACCACCGCTGGGGCGTCGTGCTCCCCTATGTAGCATTAACCCTGCCGCTGGCGATCTGGATCCTGGCCAGCTTCTTCAAAGAACTGCCGCCCGAGTTGGAGGATGCCGCGCGGGTGGATGGGTGTGGGCCCTGGGCGACCCTGTTCCGGATCACGCTCCCACTGGCGACGCCGGGGATTTTTACCGCGGCGATCCTGATCCTGATCTATGCCTGGAACGAGTTTTTCTTCGCGCTCCTGATCCTGACCCAGCCGGAACAACAGACCCTTCCTGTCGGCATCGCACTTTT
>JACOEF010000640.1 GCA_024998705.1 Nitrospira sp. | reverse complement strand
TCCAGCAGGATGCGCGGGAAGCGATGCGCCAGCTAGGGAGAGCCTCCCAATCTCTTCAGACATTGGCTGATTATTTGGATCGCCACCCGGAAGCACTGATTCGCGGAAGAAAGGATGACAACCCATGAGCCTTGTCCAGGCGAGGCTTGCCATGGGGGTGGTTTTATCCGTACTCATTGCGGGTTGCGGGGCCTCGCCTCCCATACAGTATTACATGCTCAATAGCGGTGTCACAGCTGGGAAGGAACGCCCTCATCTTGCTCCGAACCTCTCGGTTGGTCTTGGGCCGATCACGCTACCCGAGATAATAGATCGCCCGCAGCTCGTGGTGCGGACCAATACTAACCGCGTCGTCGTTGCCGACACCCATCGCTGGGCCGGGCTGCTTAAGAACGAAATTCCCCGAGTTATCGCGGAGAATCTTTCTCAGATACTTGGCTCTGCGAACATTCGGTACTATCCTCAGCACGGATCGGACACGGCCGAAGCTCGAATCTATGTCGACATCCAGCGATTTGAGTCCGTCCTCGGCAAGACCGCCACAATTGACGCCATTTGGACTATCCAACGGGCCGGGAGCAAGGAGCAACGGACCGACAGCACACACGTTCAGGAACCTGTGCCCGACGAGAGTTACGATGCGGTGGTCGCCGCGTATGGTCGAGCTATTTTCGCTGTGAGTCAAGCCATTGCCTCAACTCTCCAGGTGTCTGAGGCGGCACGCTCAACTCCTTGAAGTGGGTCGACATACTTAGGTTCACGGCAGTGGGCGAAGGGATTGGCAGTAAATGCCTGCGTGACACTCCCGCAACTCCGTGTGCGGATCTTGTGAGTAGATGGCCGTTCATATGAACCTGATTGATAAGGAATATTGAATGAATGCTCTAGAAGTCTTAGTCAACTACGGGCCGTGGATACTATTCATTGTCGTATTT
>JACOEF010000639.1 GCA_024998705.1 Nitrospira sp. | reverse complement strand
TACTGACTGATAGCCTGTTCCTGTGCTTCTAAGGTTTTTTTTGCATCGAGCAGTTCCTGCTCTAGAAACACCGACACTCCCGTCACCAGTTGCTCACGAACCTTGAGGTTTTCCTCAATGAACAGGGAGGGAAGATTCGCGGTGACTTTCATCGCCGTCATCGGATCTTCATGAGCGAACGAAATGGTCACGGCCTCGACACTTTTCCCCCTCGCTCCCGAGGTCCCCACTGTCTCTACCTTGATCGACTTGCGTATTCTCTCGATTGCTGACTCGATCCCCTCTCGCCTGACTTGTCCCTCATAAAGACCAAACTGCTCGATGATCTGACTCAGAAGCGTCCGACTCATCACTTGCTGCTGGATCATGGTGAGTCGTTCTTCGATGCTCGCCCCTCCAATACCTTTGACGTACTCATCGGGAATCTTCTGGTTTTCAATCAAGATCAAGGTGCTGGAGCGATAACTTTTTGGCAGAACCACACACAATACCCCAGCGATCGCGACCCCGACGAGAATCGCGCTCAGCACTGTCCATTTTTTACGAACAATGGCGACCCAATACTCTTGAATCATCACGGCCATTGGTTCCGATTGTTCGGACTCTTCCGCCGGTTTCACAGTTTCATGCGTGTTCATTTCCACTCCGCAAAAAGACTCAGAAGGACCATATTCCGATCGAAGCGGAATTCCTGTGAAGAGAACGCCTGCAGAAAATGACTGCGCGTATAGGACACTGTCGCCGTCATGATTCGATTGACCTTGTAGCTCACGCTGGGTGTCACCGAATAGGACTCAAACTTCAAGAGCGAACCGTCCGGCACGGACTGATTGATGGCATAATTGCCATTGAGCAAAACTGAAAGAGACTCCGAGAGGTGATGCGTGACTGTCCCAGACGCTACCTGACTCAAAAGCGGCGTATTCAGGAAGTAAAAACTCGGCACGATCACCCTTGAATAGGAAAGCGTCGCTTCCGTCTCCCGTTGCTTCCACTCGAGGGACGCAACCGCCAGCGGTTGTAAATCACTGCTCGTGCTCAGAACGGCAACCCCTCCTTCCACGCTCGCCGTGAGTGTCGGGGTAAGTGATCTGGTCCACCCGGCCATGGCTCCCTGCGTGGCGACACTGCTTGTCGAGCCACCAATACTAAACGTGCCTTTCTGATACAGGTGTGTCAGCCTCACTGTGTCCAAAGGCGACACCTTGAGCACAGGCCCGGATGTCACCGTTTGAAAGGTAGTGTCTATGAAGCTTCCCTGCACCACTGCAGTCGGTGCGTAAATTGCGTTTCCAAATTGTATTCGTTGATCTTTATAGATCGAGATCAAATCCAAGACAGGGGATATCGAGTAGGATACTTCGACCCTTCCAGAATTTGAGCGGGAATTGGCTCGCTGAGCTTGAATTCCGCGTACGAACGAGTCAGGAACTTCGCTGCCACCGGTTGGAGCAACAAAGGATGGTGCTTGAGGCGTGTAATACAGCGTATCTGAAATTCGTAAGCCCAGACCACGCACGAGCTCATTCATGGCACCGTCGAGATTCAGATCCACTAACCCATTGGCCGCCACATAATTCAAGCCAGGATTCTTGACATAGGCTTCGGCCGTCACCCCTCCGCCGACTGTCGCTTCGACCAACTGCCGCTTGTGGACCACCCGTACCTGCGGGGATACTGTCGTCACATAGTCTTCAAGATTGGTACCTGGCACAAAATATACGTTACTGTCGTACCGTTCCGACAACCTGATAGACGGAATCACATTCGTCTCTGGTTCTCGAATTTCTCTATTTGCCGTTTGTGCATGTTGGGTCGTAGGAATCGCCACTCCCTTTTCCGGCGTCGGTTGAACCACCTCTTCCGTATCAGGCGCTTGAGGAGTCACGTCCTGCGCAGACACTGGCCCTGAATGCAGCATTCTCATTCCGCATACAGCGGCCAACACCACGCACCATCCTAATCCGCCTCCGGGCCATCCCATACCTCTGTACCGTGCCTATGGCACCACGACCACGTCGCCGGTCTTCAGCACGAAGTTTCTGATCTCCCCATTTCCGGACATCAGGTCATCGTACCGGACTGGAATTCTAACTTCTTTGGAGTTGCCGTTTTCTGTAGCTACCGTCCGTATGACTTGAATCTTATTTTTGGACGCGTAGGTCGTGAAGCCTCCTGCCACGGCAAGTGCTTGCAGCACGGTCGCATGAGACTTGAGCTTATACTTGCCCGGCTTCACCGCCTCTCCGAGTACATACACGTAGTAACTATTGACCTCGTTGAGACGGACCGAGACCGAGGGGTTCTCCTTAAAGGCTTTCAGTCGCTCCGTGATCTGGGCACCCAATTGGTCGGCAGTTCGGCCACTGGCTTCCACCTCCCCTATCAGCGGCATCGAAATCTTCCCATCCGGCCGAACAATCTCTTCCTTCTGAGTGAGATCTTGATTTCGCCATACCGCAATTTCGAGCACGTCTTCGGGTCCCAATAAGAAATCTTTCTGGGCACTATTCGCCTCATCAATGACCTCCACCGACGGTCCCGTGCATCCGGTCACAATGAGAAGGAAGGCGGATACCAATAATAACCCACTAATGGATCTTCTCGTGTGGACTGCCCCATACATCATGGCGTGAGCACCATGTTTTCGGACGGCACAACAATCTGGTCCCCGCGCATCAGCTCGATGTTCTGAATGGTCCCGTCGCGCAACACAATGTCGTCATAACTCGCTTTGATTTTAATCTGCTGGCCATCTTTGCCGAACCGGAACACGACCATTTTATTCCGCGCCGCCGTTGGCGTAAGACCGCTGGCGAGGGTGATCGCCTGCAGCAACGTGGTCTTAATGAGCAGTGGATATTTCCCCGGCTTCATCACTTCTCCGAGCACGTAAATGGCATAACTATTCACTTCTTTCACGACAATGGACACCTGGGGATTCTCTTTAAACTC
>JACOEF010000638.1 GCA_024998705.1 Nitrospira sp. | reverse complement strand
TTGCGCTGGAGAGTGTCACCGCCCCGCGTCCCATGACCCACGACTTGATGAAGTCGTTTTTGGAAACGTTCGATGCAAAGATTATCAGTGTGGTGATTACCGACCTGAACGAGAATACCTATTTCGCTACGATTCACCTGATGTACGAAGATTCGGAATATACGGTTGATTCTCGCCCCAGCGACGCCATTGCGCTGGCCCTTCGCTCGAGCGCGCCGATCTTCGCCAGCGAAAAGGTCATTAAGAAGCAGTCTTCCGAAGAGCTCGAGCAGTGGCTCGAGAATCTGAAGCCAGAAGATTTCGGAAAACTGGATACCTGAGTCATGGACACGGCCAAGCCGCAGAATGAGTCGTCGGAGCTTGTCGCACTGACCGTGAAGCAGGTGCTGGACGACGGCACAACCGATACCCGTATCGTCGTACTGAAAAGCGATGATGCAAGTGTGACGCTGCCCATCTGGGTCGGATCTGCCGAAGGGAATGCCATTCGCCTGGCGATGGAACGAGTTGTGACTCCCCGTCCGATGAGCCACGATCTCATTCGAAGCTTTGCGGATCATCTCGGCGTCCGGATAGAGCGAGTGGTGATTACGGATGTGAAGGGCAGTACCTATTATGCCAGCGTGGCCTTCGCCTCGAAGGGTGTGCATCGAACACTGGATGCCAGGCCCAGCGACGCCATCGCCCTTGCGCTGCGTGCGGACTGCCCGATCTATGCCACAGAAGATGTGCTGAGCCGGCGTACGGCTGTTCATTTAGATGCCTGGATCAATAAAATCGACACAAAGAATATCGAACCCCAACAGGCGTGAGGCCTGACACCTCACATTAGAATCCTATCGTGCAGGAGTAGATGGAGACCATGACAAAAACGTATCTTGAGAAGCCAGCTGATGTGAAACGGAAATGGTTCTTGGTGGATGCCGACGGCAAGACGCTCGGTCGTCTTGCGGCAAAGGTCGCCACCTTGCTTCGCGGCAAACATAAACCGACCTTTACCCCCCACGTGGATACGGGTGACCATGTCGTCATCGTCAATGCGGAGAAGATCCGATTGACCGGCAACAAGATGGAAGACAAGACCTATTCGTATCACACCGGATATCCGGGCGGAATCAAGACGCTGACCGCCGAGCATATCCATAAAAAGGACCCGACGAAGCTCTTGACGCGCGCCATCGAAGGCATGTTGCCCAAGAACCCCCTCGGGAATCAGATGGCCAAGAAACTACGAGTCTACGCAGGCTCAACCCATCCACACCACGCGCAGCAATTGGAATCACTTTCGCTGTGACCATTATTGTTCGGATTCGATCTGTGAAGTAGACCGCCTGATATGGCAGCAATTACGCAGTACGCAACTGGGAAGAGAAAGAGCGCGATTGCTCGCGCATGGGTGACCGCCGCCGCCGGCGATATCGTCGTCAATGAGAAGCCGCTGGAAAAGGCGTTTCCCCGCCCGACGCTACGGAACGTGATTCAATTTCCGTTTGAGCTGGCCGGTGTGGCCGGGAAGTATTCCGTCCGAGCCACCGTGTATGGCGGTGGTCCTGCAGGCCAGGCCGGAGCTTTGCG
>JACOEF010000122.1 GCA_024998705.1 Nitrospira sp. | reverse complement strand
TAGAGCAGATAATGGTGGTGGACGAAGGCATGGCCCATAATCTCGTCCTTGCTCCAGAAGCCGGCTAAGGGCGGAATACCGGCGATCGCGATGGTGCCGATCAGGAAGAGCGCGTGAGTCCAAGGGATTTTCGATTTCAGTGCGCCCATCTTCCGGATATCCTGTTCGCCGGACAGCGCATGGATCACGGAGCCTGCGGATAAGAAGAGGAGCGCCTTGAAAAACGCATGGGTCATGAGATGGAAGACCGCGGCAGTGTAGGCACCTAGACCACAACCGAGGAACATATATCCGAGCTGGCTGACCGTGGAATAGGCCAAGACTCGCTTGATGTCGGTCTGGACGAGGCCGATTGTGGCAGCGAAGAGCGCAGTAAGTCCGCCGATCCAGGCCACGATCGTCATGGCGGTGGGTGACTTGTCAAAAATAGCATGATTGCGGACGATCATATACACGCCGGCTGTGACCATGGTCGCCGCATGGATGAGGGCGCTGACCGGGGTCGGTCCTTCCATCGCATCGGGCAGCCAGGTATAGAGCGGGAGTTGCGCGGATTTTCCGACGGCGCCGACCAGGAGGCAGAGTGCGATTGCGGTGGCCATCTCAGGCGAGAGTTGCGCAACATTCTGCATGACCTGGGTATAGTCGAGGGTTCTGAAATTTACAAAGATCAGGAAGATCGCCAGCAAAAATCCGGCGTCTCCGATTCGGTTCACCACGAACGCTTTGGTAGCGGCCTTAGCGGCGGAGACCTTGTCGTAGTAGTAGCCGATCAGGAGATAGGAACAGAGGCCGACGCCTTCCCAGCCGATGAACAGGACGACATAGTTGTTGCCCATCACCAGCAGCAGCATCGACACCATAAAGAGATTCATGTAGACGAAGACTCGGGTGAAACCGGATTCTCCGTGCATGTATCCCACCGAGTAGACGTGAATCAGGAAGCCGACGCCCGTAATGACCAGGAGCATGATGCAGGTCAGGGGATCGATCAAATAGGCAAGATTGATCGTGAGATCGCCGCCGAAGATCCATTTATAGGCGACAACTTCACGAGCTGCGCCGGTTCGGAGGGTTTCCGTGAAGACGGCGAGCACACAAAGAAAGGACATCAGGACCGATCCCCAGGCGAAGCGGTGAGCCAGATCGTGGGAATAGCGGTGCCCGAAGAGCCCGTTCACAATGACGGCCATTAGCGGGAACAGGGGAATCAGTTTGACGATCAGATCAATAGAGTCGGACACGTTACCACTTTAATAAATTCATTTCGTCGACGTTGGTTGAAATCTTGCCGCGGAACACCACAATAATGATGGCGAGTCCGATGGCTGCTTCCCCCGCTGCAATGGCGATGATGAAGAGCGCCACGATTTGGCCCTGCATCGCCTCCAGATAATGGGAGAAGGCGACCAGATTGATGGTGGCCGCGTTCAACATGATTTCAACCGACATCAGCACAATAATAAAATTGCGACGGATCAAGACGCCGAGCAATCCCGTGGCAAATAACACCGCACTAACAGCTATATAGGCGGACAACGGAATCATGCGTCACGCCTCGTTTCAATGGACTTGGGGGTCTTCGCGAGGACGATCGCCCCGACGATGGCCCCGGTCAGGAATACGCCGATGATTTCGAATTGCAGCAAGTAGTCGCTGAACATTTTGATGCCGATGGCATGGGCGTCCCCATTCATGAGAATGGCTGCCGGTGAGGCATCGCCCTTGGCCCCGTTGAAGGGTGACCCCACCAGGAGGAACAAGAGATAGGCCAAGCCGATGGCTGCCGGCGCGAGGAGGTAGGGGGCCTTCGCGTGGAAATAGCGGTCGTCGGTCTTAAGGTTCAGCAACATCAGGACAAACAAATACAGGACCAAAATGGCGCCGGCATAGACAATCACTTGGACCGCCCACAAAAACTCCGCGTTCAGCATGACGAACAGGCCTGAGACGTGAAGGAGCAGGGCTAGGAGCGCCAGACCGCATTGCACGGGATTCTTCAGTGCGACGGTGAGAATGCCGGCGACAATACTGACCACTGCGAAATACGCGAAAAACACGAAGGCCATAACGATACGTTCAGCTTAAATGTTTGGGTTGCGTCTGTGTGGGTTTGAGAACCGACTGCGGAAAGTAATAACGATACTCCCGGCTCTCGTCCGAATTTTTTTCTTGGTTATGGGTGTACAGATATTTCTTGGCGTCTTCGAGGTGGCGTTCACCGATCTCGTAGAGTCGCTTTTTGTCGAAGAGGAGGGTGCGCTTGTCGTGGGTGGAGTATTCGTACATCTTGGTCATCGCCAACGCGTTGACGGGGCATGCCTCGGCGCAGTATCCACAAAACACGCACTTAGTGATGTCGATATAGAATTCGCTGGCATATCGCTGCAAGGGACGTTCAGGGTCTTCCTGGCTGATGACTTTGATGCAACGGGACGGACAGGCTGCTTCGCAGAGGTCGCACCCTACACAACGGTCCCGCCCGTCGGCATAACGAAGCAGTCCTAATGCGCCGCGGTGGCCATCGGGGATCGTGCGTTGTTCGCGCGGGTATTGGAAGGTGATGGGGCGATGAAACATGTGCTTGAACGTCACCTTCATGGCGTCCCAAATTTCATAGAACAACGCCGCCTGCAAAACTTTTTTGGTCAAGGCCCCGACACTCATTCCCACCACCTCTAACGACATCAAAAAGACGGACGAGCTTACTCTTACGCACCAACCTTTTCAATCTTTACACGCGTGGATTTGAAGTAGGGGACTCCCGTTACGGTATCGACTTCTACGGTCATCAGGTCTTTCACGGCCGGCTCGTTAAAATGCTCGGGGAAGAAGCAGGATCCAACCTGGATATCGGGGTCCGCTTTGACGCCGGCTTGTACGGAGCCCTGCTGAGACGTGAGGCGGATGGTGGATTGGTCGCTCAGGCCGAGCCGCTCCACATCGGACGGATGCATTCGGATACGCCCGTTGTTGGGTTCGATATTGATAAGCCCGGAGGCTCGCGTGGACATTTTCCCTGAATGATACAGCACTTGCCCGGTCCGCAAGGTAAAGGAGGCTGCGTTGTCGTGGGGCGACGGGTCTGTGTGCTGACGTCGATAGCGACTCGCTACTTCGGCAGCATAGCCGTTCGACAGATAGGCATCGGCCGAGGGCGAGATGCGTCGAGGCTAACCGAGATTGTAGTATCCCGGTAGCAGCTTCATGATTTCATTCTGCACGTCCTGCGGTGATTCGTAGGTCCAGTCGTATCCCAACCCGTTGGCCAGCGCGGTCATGATATGCCAATCCGGCAGGCTTTCTCCGACCTGATCCACTGCCTGACGCACGCGCAGGACTTTTCCTTCCAGGTTCGTGAAGGTGCCGTCCTTTTCCGCGTAGGTGGCAGCTGGGAGGACGATATGCGCCATCCGGCCTGTCTCCGTGAGGAAGGGATCTTGAACGATCAGCAGTTGGAGTTTCTCGAGCGCCCCCTTCACATCCATGGAGGCCGGCAAGGTCGCCAACGGATTCTCTCCGATGACATACAGCGCTTTAATCTGGCCGCTTTGAATACGAGCGAGAATCTCCAGGAAATTAGCCCCGCTTCCGCTGGCAGGAAGGGTCACATCCCAGGCTCTCCCAAAGCGCTCCCTTGCGCTCGGATCATCAAATCGTGCCTGTCCGGGGAGGAATTCCGGCGCGACGCCCATATCCACTGCGCCCTGTTCATTGATTTCTTCTGTGACCGTGGAGACGCCGCTCCCGGGTTGGCCTAACTTGCCGGTCACCCAGGCGAGATCAATCAGCTTGAGAACATTCTGGTAGCCATTCGGCTGCCGGACGATGCCTTCGGCGCACAACGCAATGGCCCGCGGGGCCTCTGCGAAGATCGCCGCGACTTCACGGATCTGTGCGGCGGCAATACCGGTTTGTGCGGAGACCTGATCCAGGGAGACGTGTGCCATGGCTTGCTTCAGGGCCGCAAATGCTTGGGGGTGCTGTGCGGTGCTGACCTCATCGATGAGGTCCTGCTCGAGCACGGATTTCACAAGCCCGTCGATCAGGAACGATTCGCTGCCTGGCTTGACCAGAAGTGGATGCGAGGCCAGTTGCGCGATGTTGGTATTGGCCGAGTCGACGACGATGACCTGCGAACGATACACACGGATAGCTTCCTTGATGCGGACAGCCGTCAGCGGGTTGGTTTCCGTGATATTCGAGCCGATGACCAAGATGGCTTTGGCTTTGGTCAAATCTTCCCAGTCGTTGAGCGGACGGCCGACGCCGACCGCATGGCGAACGGCATGCACATAATTCATGTGACCGTAGCGGGCACTACTGTCGATCTGGTTGGTCCTGAGCCCGGCGCGCAGGAGTTTCTGGAAGAGATACAACTCTTCGTTCGTGCAGCGCGCGGTGATGAGACCGGCAATCGATTCCGGTCCGTGTTTCCGATGAATGTCGGACAATCGATCGATCACCGTCTGCATGGCGTCGAGCCACGGCGCTTCCGACAGCGTCTCGCCGGTGCGGACAAGGGGGTGCCGAAGTCGTTGCGGACTGTCGATATACTGAAATCCGAACCGGCCGCGGACGCAAAGCCCCCCGTGTCCCTTGGCGGTTTCCGTCCGGTCGCCCCACTTATTTTTCCAGGAGAGCGGCGAAGTCACACGGATGACTTCGGTATCTTTGGTTTCGAGATACATCTGGCAGCCGTCGCCACAATAGTTGCATGTGGTCGTGGTTTCTTCATCTGCCAAGGTTTGTAGAGATACTTGGAATACTTGTTCGTGATGGCGCCGACCGGGAACACAGCCAGGCAATCCCCGCAGAATTCACAGGCAAGGGGTTGGTCCCCATTCGCCACGACCTGATTGAATCCGCCCTTCTTCATGAACTGAAATGCGTCGATCATCAGGACGTCTTTGCAGACGTTGATGCATTCGGCGCAGGCGATACAGCGATTCATGTTGAAGTCGAGGACGAGGCTGCGCGTGTCTTCGGGAATGAATTTTTGCTTCGCATTGGCGAGATTGGTCACGCCATGCTGGAAGGCCATGTCTTGGAGTTCGCAATGGCCGTCTGCGTCGCACACCGGGCAGTCCAGCGGGTGAACCGAGAGATGTTTTTCGACGGCTTTCTTTCGTGCCGCGAAGAGATCATCGCCGTCCGTGCGGATCACCATG
>JACOEF010000637.1 GCA_024998705.1 Nitrospira sp. | reverse complement strand
GTGCTGTTCCTTGGCGAGCTGTTTGCCGCGACGGCGATGGGGTTCTTTGAGAAGGAGATAGAAAGAGCGGTGGTGCTGGCCCTCTTCGTTCCGCTCATCATTTCCAGCGGAGGAAATTCAGGCTCACAAGCATCAACGCTCGTGGTCCGCGCCCTGGCGATCGGAGAGATCGGGCTCCGAGATTGGTGGCAGGTCATGCGCCGAGAATTTCTCACCGGCCTCGCGCTGGGGTCGATTCTCGGCGCCATTGGCTTCTTACGCATCGGCCTGCGGTCACTGTTCGGCGACCTCTACGGCCCGCATTGGTTACTCGTGGCTCTCACGGTGGCGATTTCGTTGGTCGGTGTAGTGGTCTGGGGAGCCTCGGCCGGTTCTCTCTTGCCGCTTGTGTTACGTCGGCTCGGGTTTGATCCCGCCGTCTCATCCGTGCCCTTGGTCGCCACGCTCGTCGATGTCACCGGGCTGGTGATCTATTTCAGTGTCGCCTACTTGATAATGCAGGGAACGCTCTTGTGAGTGGGCCTAGCCCAGACGGTTATTTGGCAATCGTGATACTCGGCACCCCAAGACGAGGAATTTCGGTCACGGTCATTTGAAAGAGCAGATAGAGTAACTGGAACGCCTCCCGGTTCCATCGCGTAAGCGGTCCGTCGGTCCTCACTGCATAGTAGGTTCCGTGAGATTGTATGGCCAGATCAACTCCTGATGGATTCCCATCCGATTTCACCATCTCCATCGTAAAGACGGGGTTCTCGGCCACCTCTGGTGTGAGCGGATCTTTGTCCACGTGATATTCAGAATCTTCGCCTAATGACCGCGCGAGAAAGTGGAGCATCGCGTTGAAGCTTCGAAGGCGGAAATGTCCTTTCATGGGATACTCTCCTCCGAAGTGGCCTGCACGGATGTCGAAGGACACATCGTTGATGTGCTCGTCTTCCGTTTCCTCGCTTAATCGAGCCCGTTCCTCGGAAGAGAGAGTGGCAGGATCATAGTTGGTGATACGAATGCGTCCGGTTACCGGTTTTCGAAGCGTGTAGGTATTTTCCGGTTGGTTATAGGTGACAAAATAATCCCTTTCCAACGCCAGGAAGCCCTCCGCAGTCACGGAGTTGGCCGGAATGGTCCAGACCCGCTCAAAGTTCAGCGGTTCGACGTACAGTTGATTGCTGTCTTGAATCGCCGACAGGTGTAACACGGCACGCCGAAATTTCTCATACCCTGCGTGATCGGCGGGTTTGTTGCGGAATGCGATATCCTCTCCGTTCTGTCGTATCCGCAACTCCTGTGCCATTAACCTTAACAACAGATCGATATCGAATCGCTGTCGAAGGAGCAGGATAAGTTTGGCTTCATTGAACGGGCTCAGCATCCGCTTGGCAAATTCTTCTCCCTCAATGGGCACAATACTGATCGTCGGATTTCCTGCCACGCTGCCGCCGAAGATCGGCATCAAGGTTCTGCCCGCGTCGCCGGTGAGCGTCGGAGTCGCGCCGGCGCTGACCCGAAAGTCGAAGGTGGCAGCAATGTTCGACACACCGGTGAAGTGTATGGGCTGATGGCGCTCGGCGCGGGCGATGTTGACTAAAAGTTGTTTGGCGATGGCGTCTGTGATGGCCTCGTCATAGGCCACGACCGCCCGATTGAGCGTAATGGGAGAAAGACAGCCCGGCAGGGCCAATGCGCAGACTATCACAAGGGTATGAAATGTGGTCTTCATGGATTGCAGTGAGTGAACGTCAGTCGCATGTCACCAATTCCAGGCGTTCGAAATATATTTCATTTTCCAGTTAAAGAACAGCCGAGACGTCACCTTTTCGGCGTCAGGACCTTGTGCGAGTGAACGGGTGGTGCCATCAGCGTCCTCACGCACACATGCCCTACCTCCATCCTGGTGGCACCTTCTCGATGATAAGTCCTCCCATGTCGCCTATTGGCCGTTCCTGAATTCTCGTGGGTACGTTACTTAGGACGGGCGGTTCATGCGTGCCGGTATGGAGATCTTGGATCGTGCTCCGCCAGGAGGCAGCACAACGTGAGCACAATCGGCTTCCCAGAGGAGCGCCGAGGCCTGGACTTGAAC
Organism: Nitrospira sp.; assembly: GCA_024998705.1. Lineage (GTDB taxonomy): Bacteria > Nitrospirota > Nitrospiria > Nitrospirales > Nitrospiraceae > Nitrospira_A. The sequence continues at coordinate 130 of JACOEF010000637.1, read as the reverse complement.
TGCTGTAAGTTGGTGAAAGAGAGGATGAAATGTTGGTTGCGGGGGCCGGATTTGAACCGACGACCTTTGGGTTATGAGCCCAACGAGCTACCAGGCTGCTCCACCCCGCGACCGGATACTAACAGGCGTG
>JACOEF010000636.1 GCA_024998705.1 Nitrospira sp. | reverse complement strand
GTTAATCGTGAAGAGTTCCTGGACCTGGTGCGGCGAGAGGCCGGGTTTCAGGTGGAGATTATTTCCGGCGAGGAGGAAGCCCGCCGAACCATGCTTGGTATCCGTTCGGGCCTGCCGCCTGGTGTGACCGATCTGCTGGCGCTGGATATCGGGGGAGGGAGCACGGAGTTCATTTTGGATAGGTCGGGGCAGCCACCTGTTGTGCGATCAATCAATAGCGGTGTGGTTCGTTTGAGCGAACGGATGTTACGCAGCGACCCGCCGACTACGGGAGAGGTGTCCGACGCGCGAGACTGGGTACGACGAGAAACCAGCGCCGCCATAGCCGAGATGCCACGATCGCCGGGGCTCACATTCATCGGCACCGCCGGGACGATCACCGCCTTGGCTGCTATGGCTCAGCAGTTGCCTGCTTATGAACCGGCAAGGATTCACAATTACACGCTAACGCTGGATACGGTGAGAGAATTGGAGCAACAGTTGCTTAGCCGCTCCAAGACTCAACGGGAAGGCTTGCCAGGGCTTGAACGCGGCCGGGAAGACGTTATTGTTGCCGGCGCGGTGATACTAGGTACGGTGATGGAGACCTTGGGAATGTCGAGCGTGCTCGTGAGTGATCTGGGCTTGCGGGAGGGGGTGCTGATACATCTTGCCGGTGGTCGGTAGGTCCCGGATCTGTACGCAGTTATTTCGCCTCATCCTTGAAGCGATGCGGATCAGTGACAATTCCGGTTTTCGGTCAGTTGACGGCCCCGTGAAGCCCGATGTTCTCTCGCGTCGGGTCGCGATCGCACTTAAATAGCCTATCGGGCTGAAGAACAAGGCGTTGCCCGAATGTTATCGTTGCGAATACCAGCGGAGGCCGCTCTTTTGTTCGGTGAAGGTCGGTTGGGGGATGCCGCCTGGCTTTTCGAGCAGCAGTACTTTGAAGTCGATCAGGCCGAACCAGGCCGGGTCGGCGATGTCGTGGTAATGACACCCCTGGAGTTTGGGCAGGATGTCGCCCAGGGTCTTGGTGAGTTCACTTTCCGTGTAAGCCCGCACGGAAAAGTGTTGGCCCAGCCCCTGACAAAACCGCTGGATGGTATAGGCCGCGCCGGTGCAGAGGACCTTCGTGTCGGGTTTGATCTGCAAAAACTGCGGGAGTGACAGATATCGCTCCTGAAAGCCAAGCCAACGTACCGCTTGTCGCAGGTGGCTATACTGCACTTCGTATTCCGTGTGATGCGGGAGTTTGACGGCGGCAGGCCAACCTTCTTCCACGCCAAACTCCGTGAGAAATGCCCGACCACCCGGCTTGAGTACCCGCCAGACTTCAGCCACGAACCGCATCGGTCCCAGATTGAAGATCACTTCTTCGGGTAATTCGCTCTCAAG
>JACOEF010000514.1 GCA_024998705.1 Nitrospira sp. | reverse complement strand
CATCCACCCGGTCATGACCGGCAGAAAAAACGTGACGAACGCGAAGCACACGAGCGCGTAAAGACTCACCAGTAGCTGCACGTTCGACAAGCGGCTGCGGAGGAATTCGTTTGCCACCAGGAAGGCCACCAGAACACAGAAAAAGACGGCCGTCCCGGCGAAGGTCACGCTCTTGGAATAAAAGATCGCATAGGCGCTGAACAGGCTGCCCAGCAAAAACTGAATGGCCATCGGCGCATAGGGCTTGGCCTGCACCACCCATTTCATGAAGAACGGCACATCCGGCGGGAGATCCTCGACCGTCGCCTCGTTCGTGCCCAACCGGCCGGTCAGCACGATCAGGAAGCCCAACAGGGTAAGGTACAAGAGCAGCAGCAGGTTGTCCCGCAGGCGGTCGATCCGCGTCAACACCAGCGTGTCATAGGTCACGCCGCTAAAGAAAAACAGCGGCGGCAGGTAAGGCTTCCCCAAGACGGACTGGAACCGCTCCATCGAGACCATGCCTTAGATTTCAGGAGAAGCAGGCGATTGTCAAACGAAGAGGGGAATCAGGCTACCAACAGGATGCTCAAAACGGCTATCCGGCAAGGCCGCAGTGAGTGCGAGGCGTACTTTGCCCTGGTACGTCGAGGCCTCGAACGAAGCGAGACCGCCGCTGGAAGCCGTTTTCAGAATCCTGTCACATGAAGGGGGGGAGCGGCGCATACGTCACATCGTATCCCAGCAGTCGTTCCAGCCACCCGACCATATGCTCTTCGGGCAGCGGGGCGCGATTCAAACGGGCTTCCAACTGGAAACCGCCGGCGGTGCCGACGATCCCGATAATGGCCGAGGCGTCGCTCCCTTCCGGCATCAACTCCTGCGTCTGGAATTCGCAGAGCGTGCTATAGAGGCGTCCTTGAGGCGCGATCGTGACGAGGACTTCCGGCAATTCCCCCAGTGCGCAATGCACGGAACAGCGGTACACCGAACGGGCTCCAGGTTGCACCGCGGCAAACGCCTCCAACGCCGGCTCCGAAAAGCCCGTCAGGTAGGCGCGCACCCCGGCCGGCTGGGGTGCAAAGGTGGCCGCCAACCGGCTCGCCGGCACGAGAAACTCGTAGGCATCCAAGGAATTGTATTCGAACTGACAGGGGCCGAAGGCATCGGGCCAGGAACAGAAAAACGGTGTCGCCGGATCCGCCGGCCTTAACACCAGACTGTCTTTCTCCACGAAGGTTTCGACCGGTAAGTCCAACGTGCCGATCGCGTCGAGAAAGATCGCCCGCCGCTCATCTACCCATTCGGCCCTTCGCGCGTCTTCACGCGTTTCCCCGGGCGTCACCACGTCCTGCGTATGGAGGCGCACGCGGATGAAGGCATGGTTATGCCGGAACCCCAGCCAGAACATACACGTGGGGTCATGAAACCGCAGGCCTGATTTGGTGCGCCAGGGATGGCTGATGGAGCAGTAGGTCCCGACGTCCTGGAATCGCTGATAGACCGTGTGGTAGCCGCCGGCGAGCAGGGAAAAATCCCCCTGCCAGGCCTCACGGATATGGAGGAGTGTGACATCTTCCGTGGCCCAGTGATCGAGCTGGTCGAACGTATCCAGCGAATCGACCGCCCAATCCTCCACGTAACAAATCACGTCTTAGGCAGGATGCGCCGGCTTCAGCCCCAAAGCCCCCAGCCGCTCACCGACCGCGAGGACCTCTCGAAAGGTCAATCGGTCCGAGGTCTCCCACCGCCGTTCACGCACGACACCCCTCCGCACTCCCCACGCGACGGTCGAACCCGGACTGCGTCACTTGGCGGACTTCAGCCCGCGGCCCTCAATTTTCGTATCGGCGATAAACCGCTCGATCCCATCCTGCAGCAGGCCGGACATGAGGGTCTCGACATCTTCGCTGGTGAACCAGAACACCAGCTTGGTCTGTTCCCCCTGAATGTTCCGCACGTTGCTGCTGTCGTCCGCGAGGTTCTTGGCCTTGATGACCAGACGGTTCTGACCGGTCAGCTTCGTATTAAAGACCCGGCTTTTCGCGTTCGTGACGAACTCACGAATCTCCCCGCCGATCACGATATCCGCCCCTGACACCTCAACCCCCGCCTGCACGACTCGCGCATCCCACCCATGGTGGTTCCATCCCCGTTGGCGCAGCGTTTCCGCCAGCGCCTCGGCAATCGTCACTCCAGGCGCGCCTCCGCTGACATTGAAATTTGTGATCCCACCGCCCAGATGGGTGCGCTGACCGATTTTCGACCGGTCGGTTCGCAAGTCTTCAAACGGTTCGATCACGATCTTCAACGGCTCAGTCTGACCGCTCTGCACGAACGGCTGCTGCGGCTGAAGATTCAGCGAGACCATTTCTCCGGTCCCGGCACAACCCAACAGCACTGCCAGACCCACTGCAACACAACACTGACCTACCATCCGACATCCCTGTGCAATCACACTTGCCTCCCTGTCAGTAAGTGACGTTCTCCAAAGACGGGCACAGTCTACCCAACTCGCAGCCGGATGACAAACGGGAAGGAAGCCCGGAAGCAACGCCTGTGGCTGATGGCTGATAGCTGGTGTCGTCGATAGAAAAAGAGGGCTGCCGGAGAGAGACGAACCCAAGGGATTGATCAAGGGGTCAGCAACGGCAGAAGGCTCCGGAAAGTCTCACGCCCTACCTCCGGCAAACGACCTTCAGACATGGCCGGCTGATCCAGCGGCACAAAGCGGGCGATCTTGAACCAGGCCCGGCCGGACAAGACGGCTGCCAATTGAGCCTTACGGTCGTGGGTAATCGGCAATGTGTAGCCTTCTCCCCGCTTCCATTCCCAGAACGTGGGAGCGAGGGACAGCTCCAGCCCCTGACCGGCCAGCTGGTGGAAGCGATCGAAGAAGTTTTTCTTGCACTGTTTAACCTGGCCGCCGTCCACGATCATGGCGAACACCAAATGGTGTCCCCACCAACAGAGCGAGCGAAAAGTGAACTTGTCGTCTCCGAGGAAATGTTTCGGATAATCCAGGTATTGGTAGGGGCACGCTTCAAGCCGTTCGCCCTTCACAAACTGCGCTTTCGATGGATCAAACCCGGGCGGCACCAACAGTGCGGTCCGGCTCAGATCTTCCTGCAACCCGACCTGAAGCTCGCTGAGCAGATCACGTACCTTGAGGATGATACGTTCCTTGGCACGAAACAGCTCCCCATCTGCGACCAGCGTGAGCTCGGCAGGGGTCAACGAGGAGTCTGGTGGTGGAGAAGCCATCGTTCGTGATCCGTGACGGGTCGTCGTAGCGGCGGATCGGCAATTGTAGCAGAAGCGCTCATGAATAATGCGGGCTAAGACTTCTGGTGGGATTCGAACACCGACACCTGCATATCGAATATCCGGCGACATTCGGCGCAACGAAGGCCCACACTGTCGCGGATGACATCCAGCTCGCGAATCGTGACCGAGACGGGGTGCGCCTCAAGGCAGGCGGCTAACAGTTCCTTTGCCGTCGGGAGCCCCTTAGCACCCGACAGGTCCCCATCAACCGGCACCGCCGCCACCCGCGCCACCACCTGGTCCGACACCATCTGATGCATCATACGGCAAGAGGTGCAGGCGATAATGAGTCGTCCCTGCTCGTCGAGCCGCTTCAGCGACAAACACAAGGGATGAACAGCGAAACACTGTTGCACAAAGGCGCCGCTTTGAAATCGTTGCCCCATAACCACCTCTGGAAGGACCCAAAGAGCGTCTGGCGTATCACTTAGAGCGTAAGACAAGAAATCGAGCGCGGGCGTAGATGCTAGCAGCTATCGGCCGTCAGCCGGACGCGCCACGTCCAACGAGATACGTTTCACGCTTCACGGCGGTTGCCCGAAAAGCCGGCGGTCTTTTTCAACATCCTGTCACAGTTTCGCCAACCCCAGCATCATGAGCACCCCAAGGGCGTAGGGAATCATACAGGAATACAGCACCGCATTGAAGGCTCGATCCGGCGAGGTCGATCGGATGGCGTGGTCTTTGTAAATGAACTCGTAGGCGAGAATCAGTAGCGTGAGGGTCAGCACAAAGACCCGGCTCGTGCGAGGCCAGGTGTAGTGCGCGCTCACGATGAAATTGGCCGTGAAGAACCCGCTGGAGACAAACAGGAGCGGCGCAAGCACATAGCGAAGGGTGTGGGAAAAGTAGACGTGCCAGGCAGGTCTGGTGGATCGTTCCTGCGGATCGAGTAAGAGGGTCATGACCCGACTGGCGCGGGTTGGCTGGAGGGCGACGGAGCAACTTGCTTTGCCTGCTCCTCTGCAGTCCGGCAGGTTTTGCAAATGCGCGGACGCTGTTTCAAGAAACTGATCCGCCCACTGGCCAGACAACTATAGTGCACAAACTCATCACACACCGCGCAGCGCGACCATCCCCCGCGTAACATCGTCTTATCGCGATAGAGGCCCTGCTGGCAGACTTTGCAATTGCGGGGTTCGATCCCCAGCAACATGGGCTCCCACTCGCCAGCAGCTTTGCGAATACTCATAACGTGGAAGTATAGCGAAGGGATCCAAGAAAAAACAAGGAGGGAGGGACAGGGAGCCACCCGGCCATCCTTCAAGACACTGGGCGCTCACCCTCTCGCGCCCGTGCGCAACCGTGACGCTCGTTATTCCTCGCGTCGCGCACCTCGCGCAACGCGCGGCCTCGGAAGGCCCTCGTTGGACGCGCGCAGTTAGGGGACCACCAGGCCACCCTCCCGGGGGAAAAATGGCGAGAAGAATGCCAAGCGACTCCCTTGGGAAGAGACCAAGAAACCGGTCGGATCAGGTGGTAGATTATGGTGAATGCGGCCTATTGCCCAAGAGGAAACAGGCGAGCCGCATGGTGCACAGTCAAAACATGTACTTGCTTCTCGATCAAACGATAGACAATGCGATACGAGCCTTGAACGACTTCACGGATCTGTGGATCGGCAAGTTCAGGCACAATCCTCCCCGACTGAGGAAACAAGATCAAGCGGTCCACTGCACCCACGAGTCGTTGCGTCACCAATTGATCGGCATGCGGAGAATCTCTAGCAATGAATTGTTTGATGGCCTGAACGTCAGCGATGGCCCGACGTGTCCAAAGGAGGGTCATCCGAGCAGTTGGCGAACAGCATCCTGGTGGGGGATCATCTCGCCGGCATGAGATTGACGAAGCCCTTCCTCTACCTTCGAGAGAAAGCAGAGCCGTTCAATGGCATCTTCGAGCGTCGCATTGTCTGGCAACCGCTCAACAGCCTCAAGGATCTTTTGTTTGGCAGTCTGAGTACCCACGGTCCACACACCTCATTGTGAGGCTTACTCTATGCCTCTTGCTGACTCGCGTCAATCCAAGGTAACAGACGTGCCGACCTCCTGAGGACGGCGCCTAGGACCCTACCCTACAGAGTACTCGCCGTTGAAATAATGATCTACAGTGCCAGACTCATCTATGCGATAAGGTTCAGCAGCAACTACGTCAGGCGAGTTATGACTCATCCTCGCTCGAGCACGCTCATGACTCTTGAAAAATCTCCGTCCGTCGGCATCACGAAGAGGCAGCGGCCACCGCTCCGGGAATCCCACACGGCCTCGACAGGCCGGTTCCGTTCGATGTCAACACAAGTAGCTGATCACACATTGTGATCAGCTCACCATGCTCGCTCGTACGCTTCCCCTCAGGGCCTGCGTCCCGCAATCCTCAATTGCGCGCCATCGACCGAACACATTCTCTTTTATGGTCCTTCCAAGCTCGCTCGTATTCTCTTCTCCCCCAGGAAGGGGCGCTGCGTGCGCTCCAACTGCGCGCGTCCAACGAGGGCCTTCCGAGGCCGCGCGTTGCGCGAGCACGGAGGGCACCCAGGGCCCCTTCCTCCCCCTCCCCTCCTGTTTGACACTCCCCGAACCCCTTTGTTACTCTTTCGCGCACATGAAGACGCACCGCCCCTTGAGCACTTCGACATGAGCCCCACGGGCCAACTCACCCCAACCGGTCTGGACATCCGCCGGTACCTCGAACGGAAACGCGAGGAGGTGGACCAGTATCTGCAATCGGTCATCCCGAGTGCCGAGACCATGCCCACGACCCTGCACGAAAGCATGCGCTATAGCCTGTTCGCGGGCGGGAAGCGGGTCAGGCCTATTCTCGCCATCGCCGCAGCCGAAGCGGTCGGCAATGCAGGCAAGGCGGTTTCGCCTGTCGCATCCTCATTGGAACTGATCCACACCTATTCCCTCATTCACGATGATCTCCCGGCGATGGACAATGACGATTTCCGCCGCGGGAAACCGACGAACCACAAGGTCTACGGCGAAGCGATGGCCATCCTGGCCGGCGACGCGCTGTTGACCATGGCGTTTGAACTCTGCGTCCGCGCGAATGCCTAGCACCATCTCGATGCCGCGCGACAGGTCCAATTGATCCGGGAACTAGCCGTCGGGTCCGGCAACCTCGGCATGGTGGGTGGGCAGGTCCTCGACATTCAGGCCGAAAACAAGGACATCGACCTCGCCACGTTGCAGTCCATCCACAAACATAAGACCGGCATGCTCATTCGAGCCGCTGTACGGATGGGCGCCATCACAGCCGGGGCGACACCTACGCAACTCGAGGACTTGACCTTTTACGCTGAACAAATCGGCCTGGCCTTTCAAATCGCCGACGATGTGCTGAATGTCACCGGCACGCGCGAGGAACTCGGCAAGAATCCCAACACCGACGCCCAACGCGGCAAAAAAACCTACCCGACGTTTTACGGCGTCGAGGGAGCCAGGCAACTGGCGGAAGATTGCGTCACCAGTGCCAACGACCGGCTCGCCTCCTTCGGTACGAAAGCCGATCCACTCCGCGAACTGGCTCGCTACATCACCTCGCGGAAGAATTAATCGTCGTTCGTGAAACGTATCTCGTGAAGCGTTTACTCGCTCGCCGGCGCCGTCACTCCCTCATGCATCCTATGCGCTTCACGCTTCACCCTTCACGATTCACGCAGGTCCCAGCATGAAAGTACTCGTGACCGGCGCAACGGGTTTTGTCGGCGGAGCCGTGGCGCGCGCCCTGGTCAAGACCGGCGTTGAGGTTCGCGTGCTCTCCAGGAAGGGCGCAGATCTTCAGAACCTCGCCGGACTACCGGTCGAACAGGTTGATGGGGACTTGCGCAACATCGAGTCCCTCCGACAAGCCTTAGCCGGTTGCCGACAGCTCTACCATGTTGCGGCCCACTATGCCCTGTGGGCGAAAGACCCTTCGATCTTCTACGACATCAACGTCACCGGCACGCGAACCCTGCTGGAAGCGGCTCGCGAGGTCGGTATCGAACGGACCGTCTATTGCAGCACCATCGGCGCGATCGGCCTGCCGCCGGGCGGCGGGTTAGGAACCGAAGAGACGCCGGTATCGCTGGAGCAGATGGCCGGCCACTACAAGCGGTCAAAATATTTGGCCGAGCAGGAAGTGCTGACACTCGCGCGTGCAGGCTTTCCGGTCGTCATCGTCAACCCGAGTGCCCCGGTCGGCGAAGCCGATGTGAAGCCCACCCCCACCGGTCAGATCATCGTCGATTTCATGAAGGGCCGCATGCCCGCCTACATCGAGACCGGCATGAACCTGATCGATGTGGACGACGTGGCCCAGGGCCACCTGCTCGCCATGCAGAAGGGCCGAATTGGCGAACGTTATATTCTCGGCAACAAGAACCTGCTGCTCAATGAAGTCTTCCAGATTCTGAGCCGCATCACAGGGGTGAAGGCGCCGACCATCAAGTTGCCGCGCCTCGCCATTCTGCCGCTGGCGTATGCGAATCAATGGATCTCGAACCTCACGGGTGTGCCCCCGCGCATTCCGCTCGAAGGCGTGAAGATGGCGAAGTACAAGATGCATTACGACTGCAGTAAGGCAATCCGGGAACTCGGCCTGCCGCAAACACCGGTCGAGGTTGCCTTGGAAAAGGCGGTGCGGTGGTTCCGATCACATGGCTATGTGTAGTCCGCTGTTGAAGCAGGCCTCCATCGGCGTTCTCGGATCGACAAGATCCTCAACGTCCCCACGGCGAAAGAACGCGACCTTTTTGAGCATCCGCTGATCCCCCGATGGAAATCCTTCTCCTGTTCTTTAAACCCATTCTGCTCCGTCCCTACGTCTTTGTCTTCCTCGCCGCATTTCTGGTTTCGGCGATTGCGTTGATCGGCTGGCCGCGGACCTGGCGCTTCTGGCTCATCAGCTGGATCACGGCCTTCGTCTGTGAGTTTTCTTCGACGCGCAACGGCATTCCCTTCGGCTGGTATTTCTACAATGGCTCCACTATTGGGCAGGAGCTGTACTTCTCGAATATTCCCTTCATGGACTCGATCTCGTTTTCCTTCCTGCTATTCGCCAGTTATTGTCTGGCCCTGTTGTTTCTATTGCCGGCCCGGCCGAGTTCAACCGCCGGCACGACGCCACGGCTTCCTGAGCTCAAATTCGATCTGCCGCTCCGTACCAGTT
>JACOEF010000024.1 GCA_024998705.1 Nitrospira sp. | reverse complement strand
CTCGCTTGAGTCGTTTCTGCAGCGCTCGCGCAGCCGGATCACCTGAGAGCTTCGTTTCTTGTGTGACGCGCGCCGCAACTTTTTTCTTGAGACGAACTTCGTCTGATTCACCAGCCGGTTTCTTTGCCATTCAGCTTTCAACCTCCAACAGTTAAGATCCACAAACATGGGAAATGACGGCGCAATCGAGCCTCATTCCAGAGGGGCAGTCTAATCAAGTAAGGGCGGGGGTGTCAACTGACGGCGGGGGAGTCAGCCGCGTTTAGGACACGATGAGAACAGGGACGGTATTATGAGCCGTATGGTCGGCCGCCAACATGCTGCCGATGCGGCGCTCACGCCTCACATAGAGCGCTTCCTGTGGCATCAATCTTACAGGAACGGCGGAGCGCTCAACCCCCTCATCGGGGCGGCGATGTTGCTTCACGACACGCGTGTCCGTATTCAACAACATTCCGGCGACAGCCGGGATGTTGGTCGCGGGAATCTGCGTGACCGGGCGATGATCTCCGATCACCTCGATTTGCACGGCAGTCGTACCCACTTCGACCATGCCTAACTCGCGAGCCGCAGCCTGCGAAAGGTCCAGCATACGGCCTGCCACGTACGGCCCTCGATCATTAATTCGAACGTGAACGGTCTTTCCGTTGGACAAATTAACCACACGAACCACCGTGCCCAACGGCAGCTTACGATGAGCCGCAGTATAGGCGGTCATATCGAAGACTTCCCCATTCGCGGCGAGTTTCCCGTGAAACTCCTTGCCATACCAGGAGGCCACACCCCGATCCTTGATACCAAGGTCCAACGTGAGGTCACCTTTCGGTAACGCAGAACATGCACTGAGGAGCAGACAGGCGGCCAAGGGAATCACCGTATATCGGGCCTTATGACGGGAGGGGTTCCGGGAGTTCATAAGAAGCACCTCATGTAAAAGCCTAGACATCACCGTCTCTCGACAACTCTCGCGCTCAGTGATGTCAGGCTACGAAAGATTCCCTCTGGCGACAATACCGTCAGGGTAGTGAAGCCTCCTACCAATAGGCAGAGAAGCCAACGCGGAACGACGGAGGAACGGTGGTCGGACTAAACGATACCTACGGCCGCCTTGAAGCAGGGCGCCCTCCGGACAACAGACAGGACAGGCTAGGCCCAAGGCAGCTGGTCGTTCATAGGTACCATCAGCCGACGCCTTCGTCCGTCAAATTACCTCCCCAGATAGTGGAGGGCTACGAGTTCAAGGCCTGGCCCCTAACCTAGCGGAACCGAAGAGCCTGGTCCTCAAACTTGGTATTCACGACGAACCGTTCAAAATTCTTTTCCAGCACTTCGGAAAGAATATCGGCGCCATCCTCCGGCTCGAACCAGAAGATATTGTCATGGTTGCCGGAATGGGCATCGGTTCTGACCAGTGAGCTATTGTCCCCTCGGTTACTCGCCTGAATCAGGACCTTGCTGCGGGCTTCGATGTCGGTCAGAAGAACACCATGCTTGGCATCAACCGCCAGCTCGAGAATTTTACCGGAGAGCACAATGTCGGGCGCAGCCTCTGTCGCGGTCGGAGCAACCTTGGCGTATTGCGCCTGCCATCCTTTGCGTTTGAGATAATCGGCAAAGGCCTGAGCCGTTTCCTCGCCTACGCTGCCGCTCGACACATTAAAATGCGTTTCGCCTCCCCACATTGAACTTCGGCTTCCCACTTTGGTTCGATCCGTTCGTCCGTCGTCAAACGGCACCACCGTCACTCGCGGTCCCGCCATAGGCTTTACCAGCTGAACAGCCCCTGAAGCATCTTTAGGCGCCTTGGGCGTCAGGTTCATAGGAATCACGTCGCCTGTTCCCGAGCAGCCCAACAGGAGCAGCAACCCGCCGGCCACCGGCGCAGACATCCCCCGCACCACATGCTGTCGAATCATAAAATCTCTCTACCTCCTTGTGAGTATCACAAACCGACCAGGTCGTTGCGCCCGGCGCTTTTAGTTGCGATGAAGCACGATTGATCGAACAGTGAGTCCATCGCGAGTCTTGATGTACTTCACCGTGACCTTGTCTCCTGCCCGAATATGATCGAGCCCGATCCGCTTCTTCCCGCGCAGAATCGTCGTCCCCTGCTTGAGCACCGCTCCCACCACGGTTTCGTCATTCCCCCCGCGCTGTCCCCTGACTACAATGACCGCAGGGTCGTCCGCAAGATTGAGGGCTTCGACCGTCCCGCTGATTTCATGCACCGTATTGCTGGCGGCATACACCGAGGTGAGGAAACTTCCGAGTCCTGCCAGGGCCACACACAATGCCGCGCCGATCACTAAGACACCGAGCAAACTGGGGCGCGGTTGATTCATGTCACTCTTCATCCCTGTCGAACCTCACTCCATTCGCTGCACAGAGTCACTCGGCGGATAAAGTCGCGGAACTTTAGCAGTTACGCATCACGCTGTAAAGACGAACGAGGTCTTTTCCTGCTATCGGAACGCTTGGTGCACATCCTTCGCTTGACTGCATCGAAGGCGGTCGGTAAGATCCACGTTCATTTGCCACACCCCGTGCCGTATCAACGAACAGTAGGAATCACACCCATCCAGCCGTCTTTCTCGACTGCATGATCGAAGTTCGCAACATCACAAACCGGTATGGGCACCTGACTGCGATCGACCGCGTCACCTTTCGTGTCGACAAAGGTGAGGTGTTGGCCTTCCTCGGCCCGAATGGCGCAGGAAAAACGACCACCATGCGGATCCTGACTTCCTTCATTCCGGCAACGGAAGGGACAGCCCAGGTCGCAGGGTTCGATTGTGCGGAGCAACCGGAGGAGGTGAAAAAGCGAATCGGCTATCTGCCCGAAACGCCGCCGGTGTATCAAGAGCTCACCGTCTCCGAATACCTCTCCTTTGTTGGAAGACTCCGCGGACTCAGTGGCGCAGACCTGACCACCGGCATGGACCGTGTTATGGAACGGCTTTCCTTAGGCTCTGTCCGCCAGCGGCTCATCGCCAATCTGTCACGCGGGTATCGCCAGCGTGTCGGCCTTGCCCAAGCGCTGATTCACGATCCGCCGGTGCTGATCCTGGATGAGCCTACGGTCGGTCTTGATCCAAAACAAATTATTGAAATCAGGGAATTGATCAAGAGCCTGGCAGGCTCTCATGCGGTGATATTAAGCACGCACATCCTTCCTGAGGCCACGGCCGTCTGTCAGCGCGTGGTGATCATCAGTGGCGGTCGGATGGTCGCTGAAGACACGCCGGACCAATTGTCTGCCCGCCTCCGACGGTCGGAAAAGATCAGCGTGACCCTCAAAGCCCCGCCGGCCAATATCCTCGAACGTTTTCGCGAGGTCGCCGGTGTTGAGCATGTCCTAACCACGCCCGATCCCCAAACGGTCCTCCTCGAATGCGCCCTGGGCAGAGATATCCGGGAGGAAGTGGCACGCTTTACGGTCGGGCAGAATTGGGGACTGCTTGAAATGAAACCGGTCTCCATGACCTTGGAGGACGTCTTCCTGAAACTGACGCAGCGGGAAGACGGTCTCCCGAAAACCGACGACACCGCGGAAACGGAACGACACTAATCCGATGCCACCTGTCCAAGCCATCATCGCCAAAGAATTGCGCTCCTACTTCGTCTCCCCGATTGTGTACGTCGTCGGCGGAGTATTCCTGCTGACCTTCGGCTTCCTGGCCTACCTCTATATTGTGTTTACCGGCGCCCAAGCCATCCAGTTGATGCAGATGCAGGGTGGCACCGCACAAATCAACTTGAACGATCTGGTCTTCCGCAATCTCTTTGCCAGCATGCGGTTCGTGCTGCTGTTAATCCTTCCCATTCTCACCATGCGACTCCTGGCAGAGGAACGGAAACTACGGACCTTCGAGCTTTTAATGACCGCCCCGGTGCGGGTCGTCGAGATCATCGTCGGGAAATTTATCAGCGTGTATCTGGTGTTTATCGGGATGCTGCTCCTGACCACTTTGGTCCCGCTCACCCTGGCCCTCTTCAGCGATTTCGACTGGTATCCCGTCCTCACCGGATACCTCGGCATGATGCTCCTCGGAGGATTCTTCCTGGCTGTCGGGCTCTTTGCCTCATCCATCACTGAGAATCAAATCGTGGCCGCGTTTACCAGCTTCGGTCTGCTCCTGATGTGTTGGTTACTAGCTGGCCTCGGCTCGCTCCTGGGTGACACGCCGGCCGGCCATGTGGTCTCATACCTCTCTTTTATGGAACACTTCGATCATCTGGTCCGGGGATTAGTCGACACGAAAGATCTCGTGTATTACGTCAGCGGCACGGTCTTCATGTTGTTCCTCGCCCATCGAGTAGTGGATTCGTCACGATGGAAATGACTCGTCGCCCCCTTCCTATCGGCGCTATCGGAACAGGCCTGGCCATTGCCGGAGTGATCGCCTATTCCCTCGTGCCCGACAAGCTGTGGCTCGTGACACTCCTGGAAGGACTGGCCCTCGCCTCCTTGATTTGGGCCTTCGCCATCCACTTCGAGCGCCTCAAGACCTTTTCCTCCCAACGATCGACCCGCATGGGTGCCACCAGCGCGCTGATGGTCGCGCTCTTTGTGGCCATTCTCGCGATCGTCAACTTTCTCGCTGCCCGACACTCGATCCGCTGGGACTTCTCGGAAAACCAGAACTATACGCTTGCGCCGGAAACGTATCGCGTCCTTCGCAACCTCACCAGGGACATCAGCATCACAGTATTCACAAGGGAAAAGGATCCCGGGTACCAGGCCTACAAGGAACGCCTCGACAGTTATCGGCAAGCCAGTTACAAACTGACCGTCCAATTCATCGACCCCGAGCGCCAGCCGAAAGTCGCACAAAACTACGGCATCACCAGAACTGATATCGCCATCTTTGAAAGCGGCCCGCAATCCGTTCGTATTACGTCACCGGCTGAAGTGGAGATTACCGGGGCGCTCGTCCGCGTGTCCAAAGACACCAAGAAACGGGTGGTGTTCCTGGAAGGGCACGGGGAGCGAAGCCTCGACGACACCGACCGCGGCGGGCTGGCGCTGACGAAAGAAGTGCTGCAGAAGCAAGGATATGACATCGGCACCGTCACCTTGCTGCAGGAATCCGCAGTGCCTGACAACACCGATGTCCTGATCATTGCCGGCCCTCGTCGAGCGGTCACCAAAGAAGAGAAGGAGCGCATCCAGGCCTACGTCGCCAAGGGGGGACACCTCCTGGTGATGGTCGATCCCGACACGCAATCCAACATGGACGACCTACTGAAAGTCTGGGGGCTGGAACTGGGGGCTGGGGTCCTCGTCGATCTACAAGATCGCCTGGCGCAGGGCGATCTGACTGCCCTCTTGGTCCGCACCTTTACCGATCACGAAATCACCCATGAGCTGACGGCTGCCGTGTTGTTTCCCCTGGCACGCCATCTCACCTTCCAGGAGGACCAAGGCAAAGATTGGGAGTATGTTCCGCTCGCACGCACCTCGCCCCGCAGTTGGGCCGAAACCGACATGAAAGGGCGCGTCGTCAGCTACACCGAAAAGGAAGACGTACGAGGCCCTCTCGCGCTGGCTGCAGCCTTGACCCCCAAGCAGGCGCCAGAGGAAGGCAAACCGCGCCCTGCCGTCGTGGTCGTCGGGAACTCTGCCTTTGCCAGTAACGGCTTTATCAACTTCGTGGGCAACAGTGATTTCTTTCAACGCACGGTGGGATGGCTCTCGGAAGAACGGGATCTCATTTCCCTCACCCCCAAAGACCCCGCCGTACGCCCCTTTACCCCTAACCCGCTCCAGGAACGCATTCTGCTTTATGTTCAGGTGATTCTGCTCCCGGCAATGACCGTGCTTTGCGGCCTCCTGGTGTGGCGAAAGCGGCGTCGCTTGTAAGACCATGGCGCGCTACTGGCCGACGCTCATACTCGCAGGCATCGTCGCGGGACTTGGACTGTACCTCTATCTGGTCGAACTCCCCGACCAACGCACCGAAGTCGCCACCGCAACCCAAGCCAAACAAATTCTGCCGTTCACTGAGGCACAGATCACGACCGTGACAGTTCGCGGCCAATCCGGCGAGGTCGTGTTGTCCCAAACACCAGGCCACCCCTGGACCATCACCGCACCGATTCAAGCCGACGCCGATCAGCGGCAAGTGCAGGCCTTGATCCGTGCGCTGGTCATGGGAACGGTCTCCCGCTTGGTCGAAACACATCCGGCCTCGTTGACGCCATTTGGCCTCGACCACCCGTCAACGATCGTCACCCTGACGGCAGGCGACAAACAAGAAACACTGTCGATCGGCGACGCCGGCCCCCTGTCCTCAACCCTCTATGTCCTAAGAACATCCGACGAGGCCGTACTCCTGACGGATCTGGCGCCGAAAGACTTTCTGAACAGAACCCTGCTCTCCTTCCGCCGCAAGGAACTGTTGCAGTTTAATCAGCAAGAGACCGAGCAAGTGCGCCTCACCTACCCATCGACAGAAATCGTGCTCCACGCCCTAGACGAAAAACCCAAAAAGAAATGGAAAATCCGCTATCCGATCGAAGCGGAGGGGGACCGCATCGAGGTCCAAGCCCTCCTCTTCCGCTTGGAAGATCTCAAGGCCTTGGCGATCGTCGATCAAGGGCCTGAGCGGGAGAGGCTCGCGCCCATGCTGACCAAACCGAAAGTGAAGGTCACCCTGAGTGCTGCCGGGGCAGACCACGTGGTTCGCCTCTTCCAACCCGACCCAACCAGCGGGGAAGCCTACGCCCAAACCACATCAGACGGCCCAATCTATAAAATCAGCCCCTCATCCATCAAAGATCTGACCAAGGATCTCTTTACGCTCCAGGACAAGCGACTGCTCGGAGTGGAGATCGGCGATATTGCCATGCTCTCGATCAAAACCCGTGAAGAGCAATATGTGCTCATCCACGAGCGCAACGAATGGGTGCTCGAAGATCAGCCCACAGAGAAGCTCCGCCAGGACGTTGCGGACCTGCTCGTCAGCCGCATCGTGAATCTGCCTGCTGAAGAACGTGTCCTGAAACAAGCCGGACCGCTGGCGCCCTATGGCCTCGTGGCTCCGTCGGCTGAATTCGTGGCCACAGGGAAGGACGGCCGCGTCGCCGGGCGCCTCGCGATGGGCAATCAAGTCGGCGGACTCGTCTATGCCATCGGCCATCGAATTCCAGGGATATTCCAGGTGCGGCCTGACTTACTCAAACAAATTCCCTCTCGACTCGCGCTCCTCGGCCAGGGTCAGGGGTCACCCCCTAAACGACCTGCCGGAGGTGTTTCCAGATAGCGAAGGTTTATGCTACTGTGCGCCCATCGCCCTTGATCAAGGAGGATCCTTCAATGACGTACTCGCGCCCTCACCGTGCAGTTATCTTGTCCTTATCTCTATTGTTGCTCAGTGCCTGCGCCACAGAAGAAACCATGACCAGCGGCGGATCGACGCAGACTGCATCATCGAACGCTGCCATGAAAGCCTCCGCGCAGGCGTATGACTCGTTGCAGTCCTGCCTGGCACGCATCCAATCCGGCGGCACAGCAGGCACGCGCCTGCTCGCGGAAGAAAGCTGTCAGAGGGATGAGGCGCTTCGCCAGTCCATCGCTGGGAATGCTACCGCCAAGAGTGGGAATCGGGTCGCAGCTGGAACTGCGGGTGATAGCCTTGAAGCTTGTATGGCACGCATTCCAAAAGACGGCTCCGTCGGACAACGGATGTTGGCCGAAGAGAGCTGCAAGCGCGACCAAGCCAATCAACGCTAGCACCGCATCACTGCTTGAGATCGACTCACCTCCGAAGGCGGCAGCAGCCCCTTCGGAGGCGCGTCACATGAGTAGACAATCCTTCCCGCTTTCAGTATCGTATCCTCACGCCCCCGTAGCTCAGTTGGATAGAGCAGCGGTTTCCTAAACCGCGGGTCGCACGTTCAATTCGTGTCGGGGGCACCAATTTTTCAACAAGTTAGAGAAACCTGCTCTGGCCGAATCCCCGCTTGTGCTAAATTTGTGCTAAACGTCCTTCCCGCATCGAAAATCGCCACTCCATCCCGCAAGCTTTCCGGATAATGGTGCGCATACCGCTGCGTCATCATCGGCGACTTATGCCCCAGAATCCGCTGGACCTTGTACAAGTCCACACCCGCCTGTACCATGCGAGTCGCGCAGGTATGGCGCAGGGCATGAAACCGGAAATCCGACACCTGGCCATGCTTGAGCGCTAACCGGAAACTCCTTCGTAGGTTGGGAGCATCCAGGGGTGTGCCCACTGCGCTCGTGAACACTAACTCCGAATCCATGCGTCGGCCACGGGCTTGAAGGGCCTGCACGAGCGTGTGACTGAGTGGAATCGTCCGCCTGTCCCCGTTCTTCGATTTAAACACCGTAGCGGTTCGTCGAGTGAGGTCCACACCGGCCCATGTGAGATTGAGAATTTCTCCACATCGCATCCCGGTATGAATCGCGAACACGATCACTTCCTGTAACCACGGTGCCGAAGCCGCAAGGAGCCGTCGTTCCTCCTCACACGTCAGCCATCGATCCCGCGTATTATTCTCGCGTTCCATCGACACCCGGCAGACCGGATTGTCCTTGGTCCATTCCCATTCGCGACACGCCAGATTGAAGGCCTTCTTCATAAGAGCCAATTCGCGATTGATGGTGGCCGGTGTGACCCCATCCGCGTACCGTTTGTTCTTATAGGCGACGATCGTTTTAGGTGTCACTTGTTCCAACTTGGGATTGCCAAAGTGAGCGGTCAGATTCGTGACCATGTTCACATATCGACGATAGCCCGACCGTCGGCTGGCATGCTCGCGCAAATACCGATCCATCAACTCTCGGAATGTCCTGGCTTCCTCTTTGGGCTTGTCAAAGTACTTTCCTTCCACGATCTGCACTCTGACTTTGCTGAGGATAGCTTCCGCCAACTTCTTGTCCGAGGTTTCGGTCGATCGCCGCACTTGCCGCCCTTGAAACGTAAATGACATCCACCAGGTATTGTTCCGTTTAACGAGCCCCATGCTGCTCCTCCTTCGTGCG
>JACOEF010000635.1 GCA_024998705.1 Nitrospira sp. | reverse complement strand
TCGCGGAGCATCGGAAGCGGCGGTATACCCGCCCAGTCGCCGGTAAACGAACGAAGCGCTCTTCGCGCGGCTCCAGTGTCAAACGGCGCGGCCAACCATGCAATGAGTAGCCTAGCGGCATCGCGCCAATGATCCTCAGCCTGAAAGAGGGCCAATCGCCGTTCGGCTTCTTCGACGTGTCCCTGGCTAGCAGGAGCCAGCATGGCCTCTGGCAGCAACCACTTGTGCTCGACGTGCTCATGTTCCATGGCGACGCGTGCGAGCAGTGGCACGACCGATGCGTCTGCTGAACGTGCGATCTCCTGTATGACACGCGGCACGTCGAGTTTAAACGATGCGAGAGCGTCCGTGGCGTCCACCCGCCGTTGCTGATACTCCGCGTCGCAGATGAGGTGAACGACCTCTCGCATTGCGTTCAGTCGCTGCGACTGCGGGGCGGCGGCGAGCGCGTCCACGCGGCGGGAGACAGCGTACGACAACGCGTAGCGGCCTTTGTTTTGACGCCACTGGTCACACCAGTCGTCTAGCCGGTTGCGGTATGGACGTTGATCTGCGTCTGTTAGGACTTCTCGGGCGAGGTAATCCTGGAAACGCCAATGACTCAGGGAGAACCCGCGGTCGGCATCGCCGACAACGAACCGGCGAATGTTCTCGAGGGCCGCATCGAAGGAAAACCCGGAGAGCGCATCGTCAGGGCTGACATTTTTGAGTTCGCTTGCCGAGATCGGCCCTCGCGCAACCAGGAGATAGCCCAGCATGTCCTGGACTGCCTGGGCTCCGATCGACGTTCGAATCTCATCCCCCCACCGGCGGAAATACTCGTCGACGCCCTTGGGTCTCGTCTCGAGGGCCGCTGGTGTCGTAATGCGGCCTGACAGCAGATCTTCAACGAGTACGCGAAGGTAGAATGGATCGCCGTTTATCTTGTCCGTGAGTTCGACGAGCGCATTCTGATCGAATGCCCACTCTGGAACGTCGGCAGTACGCAATACCTCTTCGACGCCTGCCTGCGACAGGGGCCCGAGCTCTATGTGTTCAGGGCGTTGAAGATCGAGATGTGCGATCCAGTCTTTGCCCGCAACAACTCTCGCCGACAGAACGACGTGAACATTGGGTGCCAATCGAGCGGGGAACAACTGCGGTCCTACTTCCCAGCCCTTGGCTTCATCGAGCGCGTCAATAACGAGAACGACGGGCGCGTTCGATTCAGTGATCAGATCGATGAATCTAGATTCCATCTCTGCGCCTGATGTTCCCGAAGCCGGCTGGTTGTTCCAGTAGGACAGCTGCTGGACGAGCGAGAGTAGCGTTTCGTCATGTCCGGCCGTATCGTGCTGCAGGCTGATGAAGTGATACGCGACCTGCCTACCGCGTCCTTCGAGTCTTCGGATCCAGTTCGCCATCAACGCACTCTGGCCGCTTCCCGACCCTCCCGTGACGACCATGTAGCCAGATGGACCAGCCACAAAGGCGTCGAGTCGCGTTAGCTCCTCAGTGCGGCCACCAAAGAGTTGATGGGTTTCGAAGATGCGCGCAAGGCGGCGCTTCAAGTGGGGCTTGACACGCTCGAGACTTCGGCCGACCGGGTCGAAGACTGACTGCTTGCC
>JACOEF010000634.1 GCA_024998705.1 Nitrospira sp. | reverse complement strand
TGCCAGGATGATGATCTTGCGACCCTTGTCCGTGAACCGTTCGAACATCCCGCCTCCTTATGGTGATGGGGTCTGTAAGAGAAGCCTTAGCTGAGTGATGAAATGCAGGTCAAAGGCTCGAAAATACTGATGTTGTGATTCTAACTACCGCAATATAGGGTGTCAAGGTATTGAGAGAAACGTGAGAGCCGCGCTATGACTGCTGAAACACCGTCGTGTGTCTCGGAGGAGATCGCCTTCGCATCGTGCGCTTGTTTGACAGTAAAAGAATCATCCCGATACAATCCCGCACCTTTCACTCGGCTTCTTATTTCTTCGCGACGCGGTCTCATTTATGAAAAGCAAAAGTATCGGGATTCTGACGAAACCAAAATTTCCGGAAGTCAAAACGACCGTGCAAGCCGTGGTCTCGTGGCTGCGTTCCCGGAACATCGACGTCCTCTTGGATACGACTGCCACGACACTGCTCGGCGAGCAAGGCGGGTTTCAAAAAACGCATCTCGCCAGTAAGGCCGATGTCCTGCTCGTGCTGGGAGGCGACGGCACGATGCTCAATGCGGCGCGGTTGGCCGGCGAGCGTGGCATTCCGATTCTCGGTGTGAATATGGGTGGGCTGGGTTTCCTGACCGAGGTCGTGCTGGAAGACTTGTATCCGTCGCTTGAGCGGATGTTCGCCAACGACTTTGTGCTCGACGAGCGGCTGATGCTGAAGACCCATGTCCACCGGCACGGTGAAACGGTGGCGCGAGGGGTTGTCTTGAATGATGTGGTCATTAGCAAGGGCACCCTCGCTCGGATGATCGAACTGAAGATCGCCATTCAAGGTCAATTCGTCACGAATCTGCGCGGAGACGGTTTGATTGTCAGCACGCCGACCGGATCGACCGCCTACTCGCTTTCAGCCGGCGGTCCGATCATCAACCCGGCGGTCCCGTCATTGATCCTGACGCCCATCTGTCCTCACACGTTGACACATCGGCCGTTGATCGTGCCGGCCAGCGCAGAAATCGAAGTCGTCCTGACCAGTAAGGATGACGGGGCGATGGCGACTCTCGACGGCCAGGTCGGGGTCGCGTTGACGCAGGGCGACACAGTAGAGATCCACGCTTCCGAGTACATGACCAGACTGATCCGCTTTCCGGAGAGTAGTTATTATGAGGTGCTGCGGGAGAAGCTGAAATGGGGCGACGGATAAGGTAGGTTGAGCGGGACGCGGCTAAGCGCGTCCCTGTTCGATGCGGGCCAACATGTCGGCGTTCGAGGCGAACTTAAACTCGCCGATCGCCTCGGGCGAGGCGGCATGGGCCTTTTCCACTGCATCCAATACTTTGAGTCCCTCGAGATCCACCGGGCGGCTCTTGCGTTCCTTCAACGCCGTCTGAAGTTTAGCGAGCACTCCCTCAATCGTTCCGCGCGACCGGGGAGTTTGCGTCCCTAAGTACCGGGTGATCACTTCCGCACACCAGTCGCCGTCCCGCTTCGCGATCCCCACCAGCCCTTCGCTGGCTTTCCTGGCCCAGCCGGCGAGGAACACGCCAGCCACCACCTGCCCTGATTTTTCATCATAGGCTTGGAACAGCGAGTCATCCGGATCATTGTTGGTCTTGTTCGGGTTCGTGACGTAGACGCCGTTCTTGTAGGGGAGTCCCACGGTATCGTCCACCCGGTCGCCCACGGCAAACACCACGCTGTCGACCGGGAACTCATACAATTGCTTGAGTCCGACGGCAGCCGTGTCTTCCCCTTTCGGCTCCAGTTTATTTTCTTCCATCTCGAGTGCGCGGACGCGATTGTTCGCGTCGACCAGCACGCGCTTCGGGGAAGCCAGAAAGCGAAAGCCCATTTTGGAGGGACTGCCTGTCGGTTCACACTTCGTGAATTCGGCAGTCATGCTCGCCAGGACTTCATCGGCATTCTGCCCAACAGCCGCGAGTCGTTCCTTGACGCGAGCAAACTCTTTGGCAAGGCCTTCCTGATCCATGTTGGCACAGACCGCTCGAATTTCTTTCGGGTTGTATTTCCGTTCAACCGGCCCGCGGCGGGCAATCGCCGTGACCCGCTCCACCTTCTTATACTTGATCAACCAGTGGGCGATATCCACCATGACATCGCCGACGCCGATGATGGCGACATGTTTTCCCATGTCGAACGGACGATCGCCGAAGCCCGGGAGCCGGTTGAAATGGTAGACCACGTCCTTGGCATGGAACACGCCCTTGGCGGAGTCTCCCTCGACCCCGATGGCCTTGGTTCCCTGGGCGCCGATGGAGAACGCGAGGGCGCTTGCGCCCAATCCGCGCAAGTCTTCGACCGTGAGGTCTTTTCCCTGCCCGACCGAGACATTGCCGAAGTAGTGGACATTGGGTTGCTCGAGCATCTCCCAATATTGTTTCTTCAATCCACCCCGGAGCTTGAGCTTGCTGGGGAAAATCCCGTACTCCGCCAAGCCGCCGAACTTGATGTCGCGATTCAGAATGATGACCTCATGGCCCGCGTCCG
>JACOEF010000633.1 GCA_024998705.1 Nitrospira sp. | reverse complement strand
GCGGTTCTTGGTCCCGTCGAAAGAGGAATATGACTGAGTCGAGAGCGTGAGTACACTTTGACCTATGTCCATTGCCGAACTGCCAAATAGCGTTTTCGAAGACGCGCCTCTGTCCTGTGTGTTCCATTCAGCACAAGACAATCTATTCGACGTGGGCAAAATTGTTGGGCTCTCAATGCACCATTGCCATGTCGAGAGTCAGGCCGAAGTGACGCCGGGGATGACGCTGTCCTTATTCGTTGTCCTACCAACAAAGCGTCGGGCTCTCGTGTTGGATGAGGCTTTGGTGACGTGGGTACGGACGGAAGAATTCGGAGTACGTTTGAAAACGATTCCAGGTGAAGATGCCGCTTACTTGGAGTCCTACCTCGCCGGGCATAAGGTGGACGCTGGCTTGTGTTGAATATTCATCGCATTGATCACGAGGCCTCCCACACGCACTGTTGGCGGGTGACTGTACAACGTCGTACCCGCATTTATGTACGAAGCTTCAGTGACGGCCGCTACGGCGGAGCTGAGCAGGCGTTGGTTGCAGCCACGACCTACCGGGACGCTCTGATCCGGTCCAATCCTCCGCTGAGCAAGCCAGTCTACTGTGCCATTCTCAAGAAGACGAATCGCTCTGGCGTTTCAGGGCTG
>JACOEF010000234.1 GCA_024998705.1 Nitrospira sp. | reverse complement strand
CGCAAGACGGTGGTTGTTGCGATCGTGTTAATTGTGGAGAGCGGATGTCAGTCGGCATCCCCATCTACGTTGTTGTCCGCGCCGACAAGTGTAAGCGCAACGGCAGCACGGCATCATGAAGAAGGGATCCTAGCGTACAAGCGCAACCAGTGGGCGCAAGCGAAGCAACACTTCGAAGCTGCGATCACAGCCACGCCAAGCTTGGCAGAGGCGCATTACAATCTCGGTATGGTTTTGTACCGGCTCGGAGCAGTGCGGGAAGGAGACGCACATTTTATGAAGGCTGCCGACTTGGCCCCAGGGAACACCGTCATTTGGGATTCACCGCCGCTCCGCAACGTGACGGTTCCGGACAAAGCATCGACAGTCCCAGGGTTGTCTGATGGCCATGGCCATTAGAATTCGCAAGTCCTGGTGCGATCCCGCGATGCGCTGCAGAGTAAGCCGCGCTTTGAAGAAGACTGGTGGGCCACAACGAAGGAGCTCTCGTGCATAGCAACTCAGAAAGCAGATCTGTGCAGCAAAAGAATCTGCGACGCGTCTTGCTGCTCACCGGGGTGTTTATGGTCGTCGAAGTGATCGCCGGCCTCTTCACGGGAAGTTTGGCGTTGTTGGCCGACGCCGGTCACATGCTGACGGATGTGGCGGCGTTGAGCCTGAGTGCATTTGCCATGTGGATGGCTGGGAAACCATCGACTCCTGAAAATACCTATGGCTACCATCGCGCGGAGATTCTCGCTGCAGTTGTCAATGCCGTGGTGCTGCTGCTCCTTGCGACGTGGATTCTATACGAGGCCTATGACCGCTTCGGAGCGCCAATTCAGGTCCTTGGCATTCCAATGTTACTGGTTGGACTGATTGGGTTAGTGGTGAATCTTGCCAGTCTGAAGCTGCTCGACGGCCATGCTGACGAGAGTGTGAACGTGCGCAGCGCCTATCTTGAAGTGATGAGTGATGCGATCAGTTCCCTCGGCGTCATTCTCGGTGGCGCGATTATTTGGACGACCGGATGGGTGCTCATCGATCCACTCCTCAGTGTGGGGATCAGTGCGTTCGTCATCTGGCGCACATGGGCGCTCCTTTCCCAAGCCGTCCACATCCTCATGGAAGGAGTCCCAACCGGTGTGGATGCACGGGAGATCGGGCGGGCAATGGCCGGCGTCCCGGGCGTGAAGGGGGTACACGACCTCCACATCTGGACGATTACGACCGGCATGGATGCACTCAGTTCCCATGTTGTCGTCCCGGTTGGGGAGGATCGAGCTGCTGTGCTACAATGCCTGCAACAGCTGCTGGCAGAACGGTTTGGGATTGAACATGTCACGTTGCAGATTGTGGAGGAAGGTTCGGATCGCATTCGTATCGATTCGCAGCCTTCTCGCAATGTGATCGAATGAATCCAACTCTCAAGCATGGCCGGGACGACGCGGACAACTCGTCATTGTTCTGAGACCTTCCAGCCTCCTCAACCTGTGACAATCATTCCAACTATGAGGACATGGGGATGTCTCTGCTCTCTTCGATAGGACTGTTCATCCTGGCTGGGCTTCGTGAAATTGGCGGCGGTTATCTGGTGTGGCTATGGCTCCGTGAGGGGAAGCCGATCGGCTATGCACTCGCCGGTGCTCTTATCTTAGTCCTCTATGCCATCATTCCAACATTGCAGACCGCCCACTTTGGTCGAGTCTATGCAGCCTATGGGGGAATGTTCATCGTATTGTCGCTGCTCTGGGGCTGGGGCTTCGATGGCACAAGGCCAGACCGGCTCGATGCGGTCGGAGCGATGATTTGCCTGGTTGGCATGGGAGTGATCATGTACGGGCCACGTTGGTGAACGACGACGTTGCTGTGTCGTAAAAGAATCGGTGACGAGTACGTGCTGGCCTCCGCTGGGTCGGCGTCTCGCAATGACAGCAGCCGCCCGTACTCACGCCAACCGCTCTCGGTGCTTGGTTGACGGTCGGGTGAGGCGCTCATCCGCGAACGAGTTGGCATTGAACAGACGCAGTTCCAAGAGATCGCAGCCTCGAAACCGACTTCTATCAGTGAGGTGACAAAATGAGGGGCAATTGTCGTGATGTTCCTGCATTGGTCATGGTCACGCTGCTGATGGCCCTCGTTTCTACCGCGATCAGTGGCTGCATCAAGACACCTTCGTCTCGCCTCGCCACTGCCAAGCAGGCGCTACTTGGCAAGCCGGAGTCAGCGATCCTGGCCTGCGCTGGCGCACCGCGGATGGTCTCATCGCAGCATGGTCTGAGAGCGTTGAGCTACTACAAGGGGGTAGGAGTGCTCGAACAGTCCTTCCCTGGAAGCAAAAGCGGTCGTCCGGAAGGCGTGCGGCACGCCTGTTTGGCGATCGTGACGATGGAGAACGATCGGGTTACAGAGGTGGAGTACCAGATCACGTCGGAGTCAACGGCCGGCCATGAGCGTTGCGAAGAGCTGTTTCAGCACTGCAGGCCCTAACCCCAAGCCTATCCACGACCACACGTCATTTCATCAAATCTTCGACACGCTGCCGGAGCATACAAAAAGCCTCGTCAAACGCCGCGTCGATTTCGGCGTCAGATCCGATCGCTTTGGCCGGATCTGGCGTACTCCAATGCAACTTCGCTGGTTTCCCGGGGAACAGGGGACAACTTTCACCAGCGGCCTGATCGCACACCGTAATCACGAGATCAAAGGATTGATTCGCAAACCGTCGAGGTAGGTGATTTTATTGTCTACGCTCGATGTGAGCGCCTGAAGGTCGGCGAGAAACCCTACCCACCATTCAAGCTAGCTGAAATTGTGGGGGCAAACGAGCGAACCGATGCGAGGATGGGGTTTCTCAACGAGGCGTGGGAGAAGCTGTTTCGCATCCAGCCTGACCGGTGTGAGGGCCGTTGACCAACTCCCGCCCTCAGGTGACAATACCCACCAGATCTCTAGGAGGTCGCGAATGAACGCTGAATACGAGAGCTGGGCCGAAACGCGGGATACTCTAGCCGACCCGGAGGAGATGGAGGCGATTCTTGAGGGTGAAGCCGATGTCCGCGCCGGGAATGTCGTGTCGTTCGCGGAAGTGTTTGGAGAGCCGCAGGGCAACGCCCCTATTCCTTCCTAACGAGCGGTTTATTGCTTACAAACGGCTCGTCGTAGAACCCCAGCTCCTGCGATAATTCCACTAGCTTATCGAGCGTTCGCATTCGCGCCGCTTTCAACTCCTCGTCTAACATCTGATCCGTCGGCTTCTCGCTCGGAGCCTCGGCCATGAGCTCGTCGAGCCGGGCGGCATCGTCGCGGTCTGGTTTGGGCATTTCAGAATCCACCTTTAGGATCGTAGTGGCACATACGATCTCCATCTTTCTTCCTCCACTCCTCAACCTTAGCCATCCTCTCATTCGACGCATCACACAGCGCAATCGTCCGGTCGATGGACTTCTCGGCTCGTTGCGTGGCCTCTTTGACCGCGGCCAGGAGGGCGTCCCAGTCGGCTTCGCTGTGGGGTTGGTTGTGGGGTTTGGGCATGGTGGTGATATATTACAGCGATCAGCTAGTTGCTCACGAACGGCTTCTTGCGCTTGGCACGCAGGCGAGCCACCACATCACCCACCGGCTTGACCCGGCCCGCCGCCACATCCCTGTTGCCGAGCGCCAGGATCTTGAGCAATGCAAGCGTTTCCTGGTCTGGATTGGGAGGTGTGGGCATGATTGGGATATTATACGCCGGCATCTGAGGGGGGAAAGTGTGGGGTGTAGGCGTGGCTAAAAAATTGATCAGCGCGAAACGCCAGCAAATTGAAAGTGTCAGGCTCACCATGGAGTATTGGGAGGACGGGGATTGGTACGTGGGGCAGATACTGGAGGTGCCAGGCGTGATGAGTCAGGGGGCGACACTGCGTGAGCTTGAGCAAAATATTTGGGACGCCTATTGGCTCATAAATCCTAAGACTGTCGGCATACACGAGGCAAAGGCGCGCCTCTCTGCACT
>JACOEF010000632.1 GCA_024998705.1 Nitrospira sp. | reverse complement strand
TCTCATCCAATATGAGACCTGTCGAGACTGTACATTTCACAATCTCTCTCGCACATCCTCACAGGGACAATTTGTCATGAGCTGCTATGCGACGCAGGACGAGCTAAGTCGTGACCGCTATGCGCTCCACTATCTCACCTGTGTGCGTGGCATGAAGTACCAGATGTATCAGATCTCCACGGAATACCCACGGTACACTCTGACACGACGTGGCCAAAGCGGCCGCACCTACGATAATGCGCACTATGAGTGTTGGTGTAAGGTGGAAACGCTCATCGAGCACCTGTTCACACCCTGCTCGGATAGGCCTCCGCAAACGTCTCCGTTCCCATGAACCCGTCCTGCATCCCCCAGCTGAGGCTCGCTACGCTCGCAGGGTGGCTTCCTGTGACTGTTCACCACAAGGAGGTACACATGGGACACACCGGCTTTCATTTGCCCATATCTGAAACCTTGAAACTGCGCACGCTCCGTCATGTAACAGAGCAGCAATCCGTCGATGCCTTGGCTCGCCTCCGTGCACAGGACCGAGAGGCGGACAAGGAAAACGTCGGCGCCATTGCCCGCGCGATCCGAGCTGGACAGTCGCGCATCACGCTGTGACGTCTTGCATCACCTTTGCTTTAGCGTAGCTGTCTTCTTCCACAAGAAGACCGACAGCGCACGGCGGACAGTACCAATGGCCATAGCGATCCTATCGTCGCGGTGCTGTCCGCGCTCTTC
>JACOEF010000631.1 GCA_024998705.1 Nitrospira sp. | reverse complement strand
TGATTGCGTTGTTCGTCGGTGGGTTGGCCTTCAGCAGCAAGAAGGAAGTGGACGGCTTTCCGCTCTGGAAACTGGAGACGTTGTTGCAATTGCATCGTTCGGGTCGGTAACGCAGCACCTTGGCAATCGGCTGCCGATTCCAAGGTGTAGGTGTAGGGAGGCCGAGTATGTCGTGGGAAAACTGGGCCGTGGCGATCGGGCTGGGCGCACTCCTCATGATGTTCTTCGTGCTCATGGAGTTGTTCTTTGCCGGGCCGCGTCAGCCTTGGGATCATCTGCGGCGAAAATAAAGTTTTGAGGGGCGTGACCTCGGAGGGAGCGGTCCTTCTGATGCTCCCTCCAGTGGGGAGAACCTCCCAATTTGTGACGTAATTGTCAGTTCAGGCAGGACCAGAGGCCGGGGAGCATCACTTTGGCCATGGCCTTCAGTTCGGATTCAGATTGGGGGGGAACGTCCGAGAGGGCGATGCCGAAGTTCTGGCCTTTCGACCAACGGACGGTGGCACGTCGGACCAGCATGGGGGCCTCAGGGGTTGGTTGGATGATGATGACCACCAGCTCCATCCCCACGCTCACCTGTTCCTTGCCACGTATACGCCCGCCGGAGGTGTTAAAGTCCTCCGTGACACCGATGGTCTGGAACGTCCCGTTTGAATAGTAGATGGGGTATTGAACGGGAATGCGCTTGGTCCCGCGTTCCTGATAGGCAGTGTTCATCTCCGCAATGTTCCTTTCATCAGGTGACAGAGGTTCATTCTCATCGTCGACGCGAAAGCACACCATCGAAATTGGGTGGTGTGATGCCATATCATGAGGGTGCCGGCCATCATGGCGCCCACTAGATCGTTCAGCAGGTCGTGGAGGGAGGCTTCCCGTCCTGGGGTCAGCCCCTGTGCGATCTCCGTCCACAAACCAAAGACCACCGCACACGCGATTCCGACCAGCAGCGCGTAGCTGAGCGGCCAGCCGCGCCGACGCAAGCCCAGCATGACTAGCCAGGCCAGCAGGCCATAGGCCGGCACATGCGCCCCATCTCGCCAGGCACCCGGCACAAGGTCTATGAGCGATCCGGTGAAACCGATGCCCGGTGCGGCGACAGCAAGGACGGCCAGCAGCATCATATAGCCGGCCACCACGACAAGGAAGGGAACCATGGGGCGAAGTCCTTTCGATGAAGTCACGTGACCTTGCGCAGAGTACTGCGCAAGGTGCGTGAATCACCATTGGTCCTTCGGCAGAGAGGCTAGTGCTTTGGAGGGGCGAAGCCCGCGAGGCTAGGGGGAAGCTCGATGATGGGCCTGGAATTGGAATTGCGCAGGGTCAAGGTTTCTTGTCCGGCGTCTGATGGTGCCATTGTCCCGGTGCGGTGGAGTGGGCCTGGTAGGCTTGGCCGAACCCCAGCACGAGATGGGCCTCGCGCATCTGGAGTTCCCACAAGGCAAAGTCGCCGAAACCGAACATCATTTGCGATTGAGGAAACTTTGCCAGATAACGCTGTTTCACTGACTCATAGGACCCATCGCTCGGGGGAAGAATTGAGGCTGTCCCTTGCAAGTTGATCCGTTGCAGCGCCAGCGGGTTCTTCCCTGGCTTGTCCGGCTCGGCGAGAAACAGGCTCACACGGGCATCCTCCAACAGGTGCTGTGTG
>JACOEF010000508.1 GCA_024998705.1 Nitrospira sp. | reverse complement strand
GGTCGGCACATCCCGGAAGAGCGGGATTGAAGCCACCGCCTGAAAGGTGGTGGACGGCCTTGAAATGACGACGAAGTGACAGTTGTTCAGGAGGGCGTCCGCTTCTTTCCAGGAGGGAAGATCCAGAAACGCATCTAGTCCGATGATGAAAAAGAGGGCCACGTCGGGACCGTATTCCTGTCGGAGCGCGCGGATGGTGTCGATGGAATAGGATTTGCCGGACCGGTTGATTTCCATATCTGTGAGCGCGAATTCAGGGGTGTCCTGGATGGCGAGTTGGACCATCCGGTGCCGATGAGAGGCTGCGGCCAGCGTGCCCGGTTGTTTGTGCGGGGGATCACCGGTCGGGATGAACAGAACGCGATCCAAGTGCAGGAGTTGTCGGGCAGATTGGGCAATCGAAAGGTGACACCGGTGGATCGGATTAAAACTGCCCCCCAAGAGTCCCAGGCGCATATCGAACGGGCTCCATGCAAACGTCTCATTGTGTGCGGCGGACCGATATTCAGTTCGGGTGCTCGTAGAGTCGCGCCCGAGCCCTGGTTGGGTGGTCGTCAGCCGGTTAGAGGATCACCAGGTTGTCGCGGTGAATGACCTCTTCATACTCCTGAAGGCCGGGGATCTTTTGGATGTCGGCCGTCTTGAGACCCTTGATACGAGTCAGGATCTCTGAGGAAAAGTTGACCAGGCCTTTGGCGCATTCTTTCCCGTCAGGACCGGCGCAGGTGACCGGGTCGCCGGCGTCAAAATGGCCGGTAATATCGAGAATACCCGATGCCAGGAGGCTTTTGCCGTTCCTCACCAATGCTTGAACGGCGCCCTGATCCAGCTGCACATGGCCGCGGGGGCGTAGCGTAAACGCAATCCAGTGCTTGCGACTGTTCATGCGCCGCTCCCGGCCGAGAAACAGGCTGCCGCCGGGTTTCCCGGAAAACACGTCCGGAAGGAGTCTTGTCTGGGTTCCATTAAGAATCAGGGTGGCGACGCCGTATTCCCCCACCTTCTTAGCAGCGCGGACTTTGGTGGCCATGCCGCCTGTGCCTTCGAAGGTGGACGACATCCCGGCGCGCTGTTCGATGTCTGCCGTAATCTCGGGGATCAGCGGAATCAACGAGGCCGTTGGGTCCTTGCGGGGGTCGACGGTAAAGAGCCCGTCGACGTCCGAGAGAATGATCAGCAAATCCGCATCGACGAGGTGGGCGACCTGGGCCGCCAACGTATCGTTATCCCCCACGCGAATTTCCTCGACCGCGACGGTATCGTTTTCATTGATGATGGGAATCACCCCGAATTTGATCAGGGTGGTGAGGGTGTGCCGGGCGTTGAGAAACCGCCGCCGATCGGCGAGGTCTTCATGCGTGAGCAGTACCTGTGCAACCCGGAGCGAGAGGCGCTCGAAGGCCTTCTCGTAGGCCCACATCAGGAGGCTTTGGCCGACCGCAGCAGCGGCCTGTTTGAGCGGCAGGCTCTTCGGGTATTCCCGCAGCCCGAGCTTTTTGATGCCGGACACGACTGCGCCCGACGAGACGACCAGGACCTCGCGCCCCTGTGCCCGCACCTCGGCGATTTCGCCGGCAAGGTGCTCGATGCGTTCGGCGCTCAGGCCGGTTTCACGCGAGGCGATCAGGCTACTCCCGATCTTAATGACGACGCGTTTGGCTTGTCTTAGGAGTTCGTCTCGCACGGGGTTTTCCGAAGCAGTTCCACCTGCTGGCCCATATAGCGTATGCACTCGTCCAGTCCTTCTCGGGTGGCTGCCGAAATCGCAAAAAATGGAATCTTGCGTCGCTGACAGTATTTCCGGAGCCGTTCGAGCCGTTCACCTTCTCCCTTGACGTCGAGTTTCGTGCCTACGACGGCAAAGGGGCGCGCCGTGAGGGCATCGTCATAGGCGGTCAGTTCGTGGCGCATGACCTCCAGGCTCGAGACCGGGTCCTCGGTAGCCCATTCTGAAATATCAATCACATGGAGTAAAAGGCTGGTCCGCTCGATGTGGCGCAGAAACTGAAAGCCCAGTCCCTTGCCTTCGTGCGCCCCTTCGATCAATCCCGGAATGTCGGCGATGACAAAGGTCTGCTCGGCGTTCCAACGTACCACTCCGAGGTTGGGCGTGAGGGTGGTGAAGGGGTAATCGGCGATTTTCGGACGGGCGGCGGACACGGCAGCGATGAGTGTCGATTTGCCGGCGTTCGGGTAGCCGACTAATCCGACATCGGCCAAGAGCTTGAGGTCGAGTCGAAGTAATCGCTCTTCACCGGGAGTGCCCGGTTCAAATTGAGTCGGCACCCGGTTGGTCGAGGTGGCGAACTGGGTATTGCCGCGGCCACCCTGGCCACCCTTGGCAATGACACAGGTTTCGCCATCCTTGGTGAGATCGGCCAGTTGTTCTTGGGTGTTTTCGTCGAACACCATGGTACCGACAGGGACGGGAATCCGCACGTCAGTGCCTCGGCGTCCATGGCAGTTGCTGCCTCCCCGACCTCGCCTTTTTCAGCTTCGTAATGTTTCTGGTAACGAAGATCCAGCAGCGTGCTGAGGCGAGTGGTGGCTTCGACCACGACGCTGCCTCCGTCGCCGCCATCCCCGCCATCAGGGCCGCCGCGAGGGACAAATTTTTCCCGTCGAAAGCTGCAGGCGCCGCTGCCGCCGTGACCGGCCTTCACCAGAATTTGGACTTGATCGACAAACGTAGACATTACAGCGATCCCCCGAGCCGGCGTGGTTATTCAGACACAGCAGTATAGCTTAATCGCCGGCTCATGGGGGATGCTGTATGAACGAAGGACACCTGTTTCGTTAGAACACAGGTATGGACTGAGGCGAGATCAGGCCTTCGCGGTGACGGGGTAGACGCTGACCTTCTGACGGCCACGGCCACCTTCGAACTTCACGACACCGGATACATAGGCATAGAGGGTGTGATCCCGGCCCAAGCCAACGTTGAGGCCCGGGAAGAATTTCGTTCCCCGCTGGCGCACGATGATGGAGCCTGCCTTAATCGTCTCTCCGCCGTAGGCTTTGACACCGAGGTATTGTGGGTTGCTGTCACGGCCGTTCCTTGTCGAACCGCCGCCTTTATTTGTTGCCATGGCGAACTCCCCTTCGAGTCGTTATTTCGTTTCGATTCCCGTGATACGCAGTTGCGTGAATCCCTGTCGATGGCCTCGGGTGCGGCGATAGTTTTTGCGCCGGTGCTTCTTGAAGACCGTGATCGATCTCGTGCGCCCCTGGCGGATGATGTCCGCGGTGACCTTGGCGCCGGCGACGACCGGCTGACCGACGACCAGTCCGCTCTCGCCATGCAACAGCTTGACCTTGTCGATCTGCACGGAATGTCCGACATCACCCGGGAGTGACTCCACTTGGAGCACGGTTCCGGTTTCCACTCGATACTGTTTTCCACCTGTCTCGATAATAGCGTACATGTGCGTCTTTCTCCTCGTCAGCAGAACGTGGGTGTTTATCATAGCGGTGAAGAAGGTGTCAAGATTAAGTGCGCCAGCGAGCGAAGTTGGTCCTGATCGAAGGCGTCGGAGAGATGATGCCGGTGGGTGCGACTCTTAGCTCCTGCGGCCTCGTATAGTTCGCGCGGCTGTTGTCTTGACGCTTGTCGGAGGCGCTGGTATTATCCCGCGCATGCTACAAACCAGCGAAAAAATATGGATGGATGGCAAGTTTGTCGCGTGGGCTGATGCGAACGTGCATGTGCTCACGCACTCCCTTCACTATGGATTGGCAGCGTTTGAGGGTATTCGCTGTTACAAGGGAAAAAGCGGGTCGGCGATCTTTCGATTGCCTGAACATGTGGACCGTCTATTCGAGTCCGCTCATATCGGCTTGATCGAGATGCCCTTCGATAGGAAGCAGATCGCAGAAGCCATCGTTGAAACCGTTCGCATCAATCGTTTGGAAGCGTGTTACATTCGCCCGTTAGTGTACATCGGGTATGGTGCCATGGGGTTGTATCCCGCGGAAAATCCGATCAAGGTGAGCATCGCGGCATGGAAATGGGGTACGTATCTGGGCGATGAGGCCTTGTCCAAGGGAATTCGAGCCAGAGTGTCGTCCTTTACGCGCCATCATGTGAATGTTTCGATGACGCGCGGAAAAATTTCCGGGTATTACGTCAATTCCATCCTGGCCAAACGAGAAGTGAAGGCCGACGGGTACGATGAAGCGATCATGCTGGATCCTGAAGGCTATGTGGCTGAAGGGACAGGCGAAAATGTGTTCATCGTGCGACGAGGTGTCCTGAAG
>JACOEF010000630.1 GCA_024998705.1 Nitrospira sp. | reverse complement strand
CCAGGTATTGTTCCGTTTAACGAGCCCCATGCTGCTCCTCCTTCGTGCGTGGGCTCGGTGTGATGGTTTCCCCGTGGCGAGTATAGACCTCAGATTTGGCCGCTTCAATGAGCAGGTCAAGATCGCGGGACTCGTCGTGAGTCGGCAACCTGAACGGTTTGCTGGGACTGATCTCAAAGCTCTTCAGCCACGCCTCAATAACCTCAGGTTCGAAGCGGACGAGGCCGTGAATGCGGCGGCAGGGAATCTTGTTCTGTGAGACCCAGAGATAGAGCGTGGACGGCTTGATATTGAGCCAAGCCGAGAGTTCTTTGACGGTGAGCATGTGCAGATACACCGGGGGAGTCTCCCGACACCCCCAGTCCCCCTAACATGGGCTGCCCGCGTTCCCGCCGGCAGACGACGTGTGAAACCGAGTGGGTGGTTGTTTGAGCAAGTTCCGGTGCCGGTCTTTCCACCGCGAAATGCCCCTGACAATCTCGTGCTGTAGCCATTGTTCCCCTCCAGGGGTGGCACAAATTACCGCCAGCATTGGCGTCAGGGTGTCGCTCACCCCTCGTTTCACGTTCTGCAGGGTCTGCACCTGCTTCTCCTGGGCTAATCGCCCCTTTTGAAATCCCTCCGTCAGGAGGGCGTACCACTCCAACACTGGAGCCCGGTACCGTTCCTCATCCTCGGCATCCCTCGGAATCTGTCGGAAGTCCACATACGATCTCAGTAAGCCGACTACTAACTCCTTCCAATCGACTTCGTCTAAGGTGGCCAATGCTCGGGCACACTGTTCGGCCCGATCTTTCTTCAGTTCTAATTCCCATCGCGTCCCGTAGTCCTGATAGTTCTCCTGTCCTTTGCTTTGGAGTTCGAGCCGCTTGTCATAAATTCGCAGCAAGGTCTGACTCTGAGGACTCCCGAAGTACATCGTCTCCCCGGTCGTCGCTCCTGTCCCATGCGTGAGGTTGGAGACGATATGCCGGACCTGAGCGGCACGAGTGACGCATTGGCCTGCCGAGACCGCTTCTCGGATGGTCGAGACCGACACCGTTCCAGCCCGATCATCCAACGCACAGTCGATGCGAGTGACATGGCCTTGTTGGGTATGGACCCACTGGAGGAGAGTGCGGATTTGATCCAGTGTCAGGGCGGACGCCAGGCCGCCCGAGAGATCCACATGGATTTCATTCGGACGACGAGGGGCATTGGTGCCCAGTTTGCCGACCCCGCGCAGGCCGTCTGCCCGCATCCAGGACAAGGGATACCCTCGGAAGCCGCCTTTGGCTTTGCTCCAGTCTCCGCCAAGGACCTTCATGGTCTCCTGCGGATTGCTGGCCAAGACCGTAAACGCCAGCCAATCAATGGTGAGGGTGAAGCCAGAATCCATGGACTCTATCGAACTCCTGTAATGAGCGCTGTGGGTAGCGCCCCCGTGTTACCAGGACGGGGGCCATTCAGCTCCGCCCCGCAGCCTGTCGGCATGCGGCGCGGACCGGCGTTGTCTCCCGGCCAGGGACGACGATGTTGCTGTCTGACGCGCTCCAAGCCGGACATCCGCACCTCCTG
>JACOEF010000629.1 GCA_024998705.1 Nitrospira sp. | reverse complement strand
GGACGCAGACGGTTCAGGTAGTGGCGACGAACGCGAAGGGCGACGTGCTGAACCAGCACTTCGTGAATTTCACGGACATGGTGCCGCCGGCGGCATTTCCGGCGCAGTGGACGAGCGCGAGTGGGCCGTGGTGGGACGACGTGGAACTGGCGCGGCGGTTCTCGACGGGGTATCGGCCGACGAACGGATATCTGCCGGTGATGGTGGAGATGAAGGGGCGTCCGGACGCGGACCGGATCGAGATCGGCGTGACGGATCAGGGTCTGGACTGGCACAAGAAGAACGCGCAGCGGCCATATTACGTCTGCGCGATCGAGGCGCTGCGGACGAGCGAGGTGAAGCGGTTCGACTGGGACAAGAGCGAGCAGAAAAAGAAGCAAGGAGTCTTGGAGAGTGTGCTGGGAGTGGAGAGCGCGGACCATGCGCTGCTGATGCCGGATCAGACATACCAAGTGCGGATCACGTGGGATGCGAAGCGGGAACGGAGGCCGGCGGACGGCGGCGTGACGGACAAGAAGACGGTTGCGAACGTGAGCCAGAGCTTCTGGTTCCGGACGGACAACGAGCCACCGCGGCGGCTGGATCCGTGGATGTTGGTGGCGCTGCCGGGAGACGGGGAGAAACATTACTTCGGCGCGGAGGCGTTGAATCTGGTGTTCGGGACGAATAATGTGGCACGGATTTACGACGCGTACGGGAAGAAGCTGCAGGTGAGGCTGAAAGCGTCGTCGATGCGGCATCCAAAGCCGGGGCCAGGTGTGCAGCATCCGCTGCCGTTGAACGACTTGACGATGAAGCCGGTAGCGGCGAGCGTCCTGTCGCCGTGGGAGGGCGTTATCGAGGATCTGTTCGAAAACAGCTGCATTCCGGTGAACGTGGAACGGATGCGGCACACGAAGGTGACGATTCCAATCCCGCTCGATAAGCTGACGGATTACGTGCTGGACATCGAGATGCTGGACAAGACGGCAGCGGACGGGGATCCGGGCGAATCGGTATTTAGGATGGGCTTTTCGACGGGCGTGTGTGGGAAACTGGAGGATTTCGCGAAGGCGTTCCAGGTAGCGCGGGTGGAGCATCGGTATGCGGGGCTCAACAAGTTGCAGCCGGTGGGAGCGATGTTCGCGGTGCGTGCGCCGGAGGGAGCGGAGCTGGATACGGAGTTGATGAAGGCGGGTCTAGAGCCGCTGCCGGTGCCGGAGTATCCGCGCAGCGTGGTGTTCTGGGAGCAGCCTGCGGGGAACGTGCCGCCGCAACCGGCGGCGGTGATCATCGACGCGTCCGAGCCGATGTGGAGGAGCAGGCGGCTGCCGACCGAGTTGACGGACCCTGGACCGAACGGAGGGACGCGCTACGAGATGCTCGTAAAGACGTGGTTGCAACTGGTGCAGCAGCCGGGCGGTGATGCGATCGTGGACCAGATCGTCCCGTCGCCGGGCGGGCAGAGAGCGCTGAGTACCCTGAAGCCGGGATCGAGAGGGAAGCGGCTGAGGCTGGCCCTGCGGAAGATCGCGCAGACGGAGAAGTATCTGGATGGCCCGGGTGCAGCCGATCAATTTCACACTGTGGCGGACCTGATCCTGACGGGCGCCCCCTGGGAGGAGTAAGCAGTGGCGACGATGATAGTGGATCCGACGCGTTTTTATGCCGAGGGGGCCATCATCGGATGGCGGTTGCTGGCGCGGCGACGAAAGGACATCGAAGAGGCGATCAAGAAGAACCCCGAGGTGGACATGGTGGTGCACCTGCGGTGGATTCTGCGCGAGGACCTGGGGATGCCGACGGAGCCGTTCATCGTGTGGCGGCGGCCGAGGAGCTTCCAGAGGCAGCTCGAGAAGCCAGTAAACTTCGAGGAGATCCCCTTGTTCTTCCTGTCCGGGGCGAAGACGATCGACTTGAAGGGCAGCTATGCGTCGCTGTCGATCGACGTGCAGGTGGCGAACTCGAATGCAGGGATTGCACCGTGGGTGGGATCGCCGTCTCTATTGAACATCACGAACATACAGCCGCTGGGGATGGGAACGTTCACGATGACGCTGGCGGATCAGGTGATGGACGGGCTGATCGTCACGACGGGAGTGACGATCACGTCGATTCGCGGAATCAAGAGCGGGGAGTTCACGGAGGGTGGCGGCTGGGAGAAGTTGGAGATCGTGGGGTTGCCGGTGGACCGGGGCGACTGGGCTGGGATCGGGAACCACGCGGCGAAGCAGGGGCTGGTGGCGGCGCTGACGACGCCGAAGGATGCGGCGGCACAGAGACTGAAGCGGGGGATGCCTCTCGCGGGCTGGGAGCCTGAACTGGCCGCTGGTGTTGCCGCACCGGTGTGGCAGGGGCCGGATCCGGGGCTGCTGATCGACGAGGTCTCGAAGTTTCCGATCGCTCCGCTGCGGCAGATTCTGGCTGGGTTTCCGCCGAATCAGCAAGCGGGGCAGCGGGTGGAGGTGACGGTGCCCCCGCCGGCGAACACGTCGGGGCAGCAGATGAACCAGTCGGATGGGAAGTCGTTGATCTC
>JACOEF010000628.1 GCA_024998705.1 Nitrospira sp. | reverse complement strand
GCCCAGCCCATGCGACGAGATAACTGCACACAGAATAGAGGGCGATGCCGCCCCAGAACGGCGCCTTACCCCAAATAAGCACGTCCTGAGCCTGGGTGATGAGAAAGGTGAGCGGGTTCGCATAGAGCAGGATTCGATAGGAGTCAGGAAAGGCTGAGACCGGATAGAACACCGGTGAGAGGAACAACATCACCGTGGTCACGGGTCCGCTCGCGTGGCCAAGATCCCGCAAAAACACACCGGCGGACGCAAGAAACCAGGAGAACCCAATCGTCATGAGGGCCAGCGGCAGAAGCAGAACAGGGATGAGTCACATGGTCCAATGCAGCGAGTGGTGGAGAACGCCGTAAAAGACAATGAGCACGAGTGCACTGATCATCGCATGGAAGAGTGCCGCTCCGAGGGAACTCCAGGCCAGGATCTCCAGCGGAAAGACAATCTTCTTCACATAGTTGCTATGGTTCACGATCAGGTAAGGCGCGCGCTGAATACTTTCAGCAAACAAGGCATGAACGATCAGCCCCGAGAAGAGAAGCAGACCGAAATCCAGCGCACTCTCCCCGTCCTGCCCCCACCGCATGCCGAATGCGCCCCTGAATACGATCGTATACACGGCCAGCATGACCATCGGATGCAGGAACGCCCACAGCACGCCCAGCAACGACCCTCGATAGCGACTCGCGATCTCTCGTCTGGTTAATTGGCAGACCAGGTTCCAGTGCGAGGCCATACTGGTAACCACCATGAGGGGAGAGAATCCGTATTGCTGCGACACCATTTCGTAGCCTTTAGCTGGGAGCCCACTGTCCGGCCGTCAGGTCCAGGCAGGGATGATGTGGGTGACGCCTGACCGGTGTTGAAACTGGATGTTCCGCACGCTGTACACCAATGCAGCCGGGCAATGGGCTAGAAATCTCGTCGTTGAAACACCAGACAGGCCCCCGTCACCAATACCCCTGCGTACAGCAAGCCATAGAGTGAGGCGAGCATCACATACTCCGGTGCCGCCGAAACACCGACAGCCGCCTGCCCCTTGATATTGAGCATTTCGAGATTGGGGCAGAGGTAATACAACAGATCTACCACTGCCTTCCCGACCCCGCCCTCACTGTTCGCCACCATCGTTCTCAAATCCGCAGTAAGGTGCCCGATGACATACAGCCCCAAGGTAAAATAGCGCTGAGCGTTGAGGAGGTGAAGGTCGAAAAAAAGAGTGCGATCGCAGTCACTATCAGAATTTCGACGAACATCAATTGCACAGCCTGGAAGAGAGAGCGCTCGATCGGGACGTGGTAGAGACAGAGAGTGAGCAGGAACACGGCCAGCATGACGGCCATATTCACCAACAGCGTCAGCGCCAGGCCAAAATATTTCCCCATAATGAACACAGTGCGGCTGATGGGCCTGGCCAT
>JACOEF010000333.1 GCA_024998705.1 Nitrospira sp. | reverse complement strand
GGGTTCTGATCCAGATGCCGTCTGAATCCGACGATGAGGCCATCTGGCGCGGCTATGTCCGTTTGATGGCGCAGGTGCGGCACAGTGGCCTCGAAGCGCTGGCGTTGGATGGATATCCCGAAGCCATTCAGGAACCTCAGGTGTTGGCCGATAAGATACGGAGGGTCCTTCAACTCGCAGGGCCAGGTGTGTTCTCCGGGGTGCAGCTCGATCTCGAGCCCTATCTCCTCCCCGGGCTTCTTGAAGATGAGGTCCAACTTCGTCGGTATGTCGACACCATCGAGATCTTGAGGCGTGCGATTGACGGACGTACCAGGCTGTCGATCGTGCTGCCCTTTTGGCTGGCCGGTCCGACGATCGGCGGGCGACCCCTCGCCTATGCAGTGATGGACCGAGCCGACGAAGTCGCGGTGATGAGTTATCGCACCAATCTCGATGACGTGCAGGACATCGCTGATGACATCCTTCGATATGGCGCTGTGATGGAGATACCAGTGTGGTTGGCCGTTGAGACGACGACGCTACCGGTAGAACGGCATGTCGTCTTACGGCGTGAAACGGACCCTGTTCGGATAGAGGCGGTGTTGGATCGTGACCGGCGACTCCTCCAGTGGACGCCGAAGCCTGCGCAACAGAGTGAGGCGACTCAGCATGAGGGCTTTCGCATTCACTATCGATACACGGTCAACCCGGAGCGACTGAGTTTTGCGGGTCGATCGCGAACCGACGTGTCTCTGGCCGTACAAGGCATGCTGGATACCACCTCGTCTCGCAGTTTTGCAGGAGTCCTTATTCACGATCTCGACGGATTCCGAGCCCTCCCTGAATAGGGTTGGGCAGATCAGTCGAGCAGGGTCGACACGGATGCGGGATCTCAGGAAACGAATCAGTCGGCGCCGTTCCGTCGGGAGCGCCTTCCTGGTGAGCCTGCTCGCCACGGCCTCCTTGTGGGCGTGGTCTTCCACGCTCTCCGCACAGCCTGCCGACTCGTCTCCGCGACAGGTGTTGGAGAGGGCCACGGCCTTGGAGGCCCAGAAGCAGTATGGGGAGGCTGTTGCGGCCTACCGTCGGTATCCCGTTGCACGACCGGAGAACGACGAGGTGCGCGCGAAAGTGGCGAGATTGCTTTCTTGGCAGGGACAGTGGGATGAGGCCGCGGCTTTGTACCGCGACGTCTTGACCCGCCATCCCCTCGATCACGAGAGTCGAGTTGGGCTCGCCCGTGTGCTCTCCTGGCATAAGCACCTCGATGAAGCCCGCCAAGAGTATGAACGAATCCTCCAAGAAGAGCCGAACCATCCGGAGGCGTTGACCGGCCTCGGCGATGTCTTGCTGTGGGGCGGCCATCCGGATCAGGCCCTGTCGTATTATGAGCGTGTGGTGGCGGCAACCGGCGATGCAGAGGTGGCGGCGCGGCTGCGTGCGTTGAAAGCGGAATCTGTGGCACCGATTGCCGCAGGACCGACTACGCCGTCGTCTGTGTCCTCGTCGGATCAGGCTGCGGCGATGGAGCGGGGGCGGCGATTAGACTTGATGCGACAGTACACGGAGGCCGCAGTGGTGTATCGCGAGGAGTTGCAACGGGCTCCGGAGAACGACGAGCTCCGCGCCTCCCTGGCGAGGATGTTGTCCCGGCAAGGCGCACATGCGGAAGCCACAGGGTTGTACCGAGAGGTGCTGGCTCGTCATCCGGACGATCAGGATGTTCGGATCGCGTTGGCGCAAATACTTTCTTGGCAACAGGAGTTTGCGGAGGCGCGGGTGTTGTACGGCCAGGTATTGCAGGCGGACCCGACGCGGATGGAGGCTCGGCGAGGGCTGGCGGAGGTGGCTCATTGGCAGGGCCATCGCTCAGAGGCAGTGGAACGTTACGAGGCACTCTTCGCCGAGACTCACGATCCCGAGATTGAAGCGCAGCTGAAGGCCCTGAAGGTCGAATTACTGGCCGACTCGAAGCCGGCTCGTCCGGCTGAAGCGGAGGCGACCGTTGCTGCGCGGGACACCGACGCGCGCGCCATCACCAGCGCGATGGAGCGGGCGACAAGGTTTGAAATCGCCAAACAGTATCGAGAGGCCGAGACGGTCTATCGAGAACTGCTCCAGCAGCATCCGGACAACGATGAAGTGCGCAGCGCCCTGGCGCGAGTGCTCTCGTGGCAGGGATCCCATGCTGAAGCGACGACGTTGTACAGGGACGTCTTGGCGGGTCATCCTGAGGATCAGGATATTCGTCTCGCACTTGCGCAAGTACTCTCCTGGCAGAAACAGTTCGACGAGGCGCATGGGCGGTATGAGGAGGTGCTGCAGGCTGACGTGACGCGCGTGGAGGCTCGGCGAGGGTTGGCGGAGGTGGCGCATAGGCAGGGACATCGTTCGGAAGCCCTGAGCCGCTACGAGGCCTTACTTGCGGAGACCCACGATCCGGCCATTGAGCAACAACTGCGCGCCGTGAAGTCTGAACTGCTGGTGTCGCCCCGGGCGGTAGTGGGACAAGGTCTAGCCGGGTTGCGCCTTCCGTATCGGGACTACGCCAAGATCGGGTACAGCCACTATTCCTATACGAAGAATCAACCGGACGAACGTGATGTCCTGTTTGAGATCGCCAAGCCCTGGGGCAACCAGACCGTGGTGTTTCGAGTGGAACCGATGAGCCGGTTTGGGTTCCACGACACGCCGGTGTCTGCGGAGCTGTACAGCCCGCTGTGGCAGAGAGCCTGGGGCTACATTGCGGCGCAAGGGACGATCAATCCGAAATTCTCGCCCAACTATTCGGTGGTCGGCGAGGTGGCGCAAGGGCTGGGGGGATTGCATGCGTCGCTCGCGCCGATCGAACTGTCCTTCGGATATCGCCGCCTCAATTACAAACAAGATGATATCGATCTGTTGATGCCGGGCCTGACGATTTTTCTGCCGTTTAATCTATGGTTGACCGAGAAGGGCTATTTGATTCCGAACACCGGCGCAATCACCCTCTCGTCACAACTCACCTGGCGGCCGACTGATCGCGTGCAGCTTTTCGCGTCCGGCTCGTTCGGGACATCCGGGGAACGAATTGTGGCCGCACAAGATTTTACTCGAGTGGGGAGCCACACCATTCAGGCCGGCGCGATGTTTCCTCTCACGGAACGCTTCTCGGCGGAAGTCTCCGGCTATTATGAAGACAGGGGATTCCTCTATGTCCGCCGCGGCGGCAGCTTCAACCTGATCTATCACTGGTAAGCGACGAACCAGTCGCAGTTGCTCACCTCGCAGGCGTCGCCATGGTGTTTGTTCTGCTCGTGGTCTGGAGCTGAGTCCTGCCGAGGCCGAAGCCTGATCAACCGACCGAGATCCCGGAGTTGGGCTCTTCCCGTTTTCCGGGCTTCACCGGCCCTCACGATACCGGTAGTCGTCAGTGAGCAGACCGGTTCGCTGCGGTCTCGCCGGAGAACTAAGGGATCGCGTAGGCAGACTTAGGCGGCTCGGGGTGCTTGGGAAGCGGGAGGCATCGGGCGGGTTTTCCCCACGTTCGTTTGGGCCATGAAGGGAACCATATGTTCGTGTGACTCAACCGTCGAGAGTCCGCTACACAATTCCGCCAGTTTCTCCGGCGTCATCCAGGGCAGTTTGGAGAGGGCTTCAGCCGCCCGATAGCGTACCCACCAGTGTTCGTCATCGAGTAGTTTGATCAGGAGCACTTCATCTTCCTCGACACCGACCTTGCCGAGCGCCGAGGCCGCTTGAAGACGCACATACCAGGTTGGATGAAAGATGTGCGCACGAATGGTCGCGACATCCCGCGGGTCACTACATTCTCCGAAGAGAAACAGACAGGCCGCCAGTATATCGTCCGGTGGCGTGCCTCGTTGTAGGAGTGCTCGGAGGGGAGGCAGTCCTTGCGGGCTCT
Source organism: Nitrospira sp. (assembly GCA_024998705.1). GTDB lineage: Bacteria > Nitrospirota > Nitrospiria > Nitrospirales > Nitrospiraceae > Nitrospira_A. The sequence continues at coordinate 5,120 of JACOEF010000333.1, read as the reverse complement.
GCGTCGCGGCAAGGTGACGTATCAAGCGGGCGCCGATTTGTGGATGGGCCTGACTTGCGGCTATGGCAATGGTTTGCGCGGCAAGACCTGAGTCTACGGCCTCGAACATGGCAACGACTTTGAGTGGGGACCAGTCGTGGCGTCGGCTGATCACAGGAATCAGCAGGGGGATGGCCGCTTTTGCATCAATATTGAGCAGGGCCTTAGCCGTGACGAGGGAGAGAAAGGCGTTGTCGGCCTCCAAGATGACGGCCAGCTCGTTCCAGGCAGACCGTTCTTGCAGGTGGCCCAGAGTGACGATCGCCAGCAGCCGTCGGCGCAGTCGTCTGGCGTGCAGGAGCTGCTTGGCGACCTGGTCGGTGCCCATCCGTCGTGCCAGCTCAATCAATTGCGCGCGTGCCTCACCCCGAATGGATTCGTAACAGTGATTCCACAGATAGAGAAAGACAATATGGTCGCGAGGTTTCAGCGGCGGCACCGTCTCCGGTACTTCGACAACGCATTGGGCCAGCAGCGGCCTCCAGGTCTCGGTGACGGCCTGGCGGCGCCGTTCTTTGGCGAGACGAAGCACGCGTAGAAGGAGGATGCTCAGCAGGAGGAGGATGACGGCGGAATAGATGCCGAGCGCGGTCAGGGTGCCCACTTTGAGCGTTGCATCAGCATGGTTGAGGGCAAGCACGCGGGCGTCCTCTTGGAAATGGCCTACGCCGATGGGCCCAGGAAACGCTTCAGCCGACTGGTGAGCTCACGGGGGTTAAACGGCTTGAGCATATAATCGTTGGCCCCGCTTTCAAGCGCTCGCTTGATGTCGTGTTCACTGCCGTCGGCGGTCAACATCACGATCGGCACCTTTTCCCATGCGGTCTTGCTTCGGATGTACGTGAGGACTTGCAGTCCGCTGAGAAACGGAAGCATGACGTCCAGCAAGATGATGTCTGGCTTCTCCATCGTGTCCACCAATTCCTGCGCGCTGCGTCCGTCCTTTGCGTGGACGACGCGGTAGCTTGCCCGCTCCAGCAGAAACTTCAGCAAGCTCGCCGTATCTTCTTCGTCTTCGACCATCAGGACCATTGGCTTATGGGGCGCGGTGGTTTCCATGGGAGGACTCCTCAGTTGCGGGATCGCGGGGCATGCCCTATGCGACCCGGGTCTGTCTTGTGTGTGAACCCCTCAGTAGTCGGTTGAGTCGTGTGGCCAGCTGGGTCGGGCTGACGGGCTTGATAATATAATCGTTCGCGCCTAGAAGGGCGGCCCGTCGCATATCAAGGCTATCAGTATCGGCGGTCAACATGGCCACCGGAATCTCTTTCCACTACTCCTGCTCGCGCAGGTACACGAGTAGATCGAGTCCGCTTGTATCGGGTAGGAGGACATCCAGTAAGACCGCATCCGGTGGCGTCATCGTGGTGACCAGATTTCTGGCATGTTCGTCGGTGTTGGAGTGAATGACCCGGTACCCATTCTTTTGTAGCACGAATTCAAGCAAACAGGCGGTATCTTCTTGATCTTCAACCAGCAGAATGATCTGTCCGGAGGCGTTGGTACGACCGGTCATGCGATTCGTCCTTTCCGTTTCGCTGCGGACGAACGCCGCGCGCGCGTGGTGGTTCGTCGTGGAGGTGTTGGCATCGGGCACGCCGGCGCCTCAGTGACTGCAGGGGGAGCGTCCACGACGACGGAGGCCAGCGCGCGTCGGACCTTGCGCATCACTTCCCCTATGCCGGCCGTTTTCACCACATAGTCGGTGGCCCCGTGAGCCAATGCGCGTTCGATGTCCGCCGCGCAGGAATCGGCACTGACCATGATGATCGGCACATGCTTCCAATCGGGATTCAAGCGGAGTGCGGTCAGGAGCTCGAATCCGTTTACATACGGAAGAATGACATCGAGCAGAATCAGGGCCGGAGGAAGCATCGTCTCGATCAGGCAAATTGCCTGCCGGCCGTCTGCGGCGTGAACGACGCGATAGCCTTCGCGCTCCAGCACGCTTTTCAGCAATGTCGAGGTGTCCTGCTCGTCTTCGATACTGAGGATTGTAGGAGCCATGTGAACTTCCTCTCGATGTCCGCTCGGAGCCGTCCCATCGGACTCGTCGACCGGTCGTTATTCCTCGTACACGATTTCGACACGTTCCAAGTATGACGCCAAGACCGGGAGGTCGGTACGAATAGATCCCTCGTCCGCGGCCTTGGCGGCTTGTTCAAGTCGAGTGGCGACGACGGTCATGGCCGAAAAGCCGTAACTGCCGCTGACCCCCTTCATGCCGTGGGCCACCTTTCAGACCGTTTCGAAGTCGCCTTGGTCCACGGCTCCCGTCATCGTTGTGATCTCTTTCTTCCGGTTAGCCATGAATTTGGGGATCAATGGTTCAAAGGATGCATCCACGTGAACGATAATCGGTTCGGATCCGAGTTCCGACGATGCAGGTGTGAGGTCACTCATCAGGCTGCCTCCTTTCGTGAGGTGAGGATTCCATACTGGCGAATGGCTTCGAGCAAGGTACGCTTCTTGATCGGTTTGGTCAGATGTGCGGTACAGCCGGCAGCCAAGCTCTTTTCGAATTCTTCCTGAAAAGCGTTGGCCGTAAGAGCGACGATCGGTGTCGGCACCCGATGTACATCGGTTTCCCACTGCCGAATCGCGGTGGTGGCCTCATATCCGTCCATCTCCGGCATTTGAATATCCATCAGTACCAAGTCGTAGTGGCACAGCTTGAATTTCTCTACGGCTTGCAGGCCATGTTCGGCCGTCTCAAGGATGTAGGGCAGATCTTTGAGGAACAACGCGACCAGGTTACGGTTATCTTCGAGGTCCTCTACGAGCAGGATGCGCAAGGGGCCGACCAGTGAGCTGTCCGGTGCATCCGGTGCCGGTAGCTTTAGCGGAAGATCAGTCACGTCCTCCTGTTCAATGGCACGCAGGGCTGCTTTGAGAAGCGGGGTGCGTCGGATCGGTTTCGCGAGAAAGGCTCGAACCCCGATGGTGTTCAACTGGAGTGTGTCGGGAAGCCGCGCATCGGACGTGAGCAAAATGGCCGGTACGGACCTGAGTTGGGCGTCAGCCTGGAGCGCCGCCGCGAGCTGGAGGCCGGTGAGGCCAGGCATGTGGCCATCGAGCAGCACGAGGTCGTACTGCCCCCCCTGCGTGGCGGCCTGCCGAAGCCTGTCCAATGCCGAGGCGCCGTCGGGTGCTTCATGCCCTTCGGCCCCGAAGTCCGATAAATGCTCCCGCACGACCAGACGGTTGGCTTCGTGGTCGTCCGCGATGAGAATACGCCGACCGGCCAAGGCGGAACTCGGGGGAGGCGAACTGTCTGGAAAGGACTCCTGCGGCCGGCCGGCAGGCAGTCGTGCCGTAAAGTGGAATGTGCTGCCGGCGCCGAGTGCACTGTCGACCCAGATGGTGCCACCCATCATGCCGACGAGTCGTTTGGTGATGCCAAGCCCCAAGCCGGTTCCGCCATACTTGCGTGTGGTCGACGAGTCGACTTGGGTAAAGTTTTCGAAGATCGCCTGGATTTTGTCTGCTGGGATGCCGATGCCGGTATCCGTTACTGTGAAGTAAAGGTTGCCGGAATTGACTGAATCGGGAGATGACCGCACCGTCGCCGTGACGCTACCGGACTCGGTGAACTTGATGGCATTGCCGAGGAGATTGATCAGGATCTGTCGGAGCCGTGTAGGATCCCCCGAGACCCAGGACGGCACATCCGGATCAATGTGGACTATCAGCTCCAATCCCTTGGCATGTGCGCGTCCGGCGAGGAGTTCAGCTGTACCCTCGAGGACGTCGCGGAGGTCAAGCGGAATCGTCTCCAGATTCAGGTGGCCGGCCTCAATCTTGGAAAGATCGAGGATATCGTTGATGAGTTCCAGCAATGCATCGGCAGCGTGAGAAAACCGGTCAACATAGTGGCGTTGATCGACGGTCAGCGTGGTTTCTTTCAACAAGTCTGCCATCCCGATGATCGCATTCATCGGCGTGCGGATTTCATGACTCATGGAGGCGAGAAATTCGCTCTTTGCCTTCGTGGCGGCCCAGGCCTGGTCTCGGGCGTCCAACAGCTCTGCGTTCCGCTCCTTCAGAATGGCGGCCGCGGTCGCGAGTGCCAGTTCCGTGTGTTTCCGTTCAGAGATGTCGGTAAAGGCGATGACGGCGCCCGACAGGAGGCCGGCCTCATACACCGGGCGGGCGTCGATTTCCGCGGAGAACAGGGACTGATTCTTGCGCCATAACCCGTCATCGTCCAGTCGGCAGCCTTTCCCGGTCCGGTAGACTTGGGTCAATGCACAGTGCTCTTCATGACAGGGTGAACCATCCGTATGGGAATGGTGGATGAGAGCATGCAGGGGCTGACCCAGCAGTTCGTCCGGGGTACGCCCCAACAATTCTGCTCCGGCCGAATTCACAAAGGTGCACCGGCCGTGAAGGTCCATGCCGCAGAGACCTTCAGCTGTGGAGTCGAGCAGTAGTCTGATGTTGCGATCCAGCCGTTCGCGCTCCTCCTGCGCCTGCTTCAGCTGAGAGATATCGCGGATCGCCGACAGCGCGTAGCAACCGTCTTCCATGTCAACGTAGCTGAGGCTGATTAACACGGGGAATTCGTGTCCATCCTTGTGTTGCCCGATCGGGTCGGCGTTGTCACTCATGGGTCGGGTGTAGGGGGCTGCCATGTACTGGTTGAGTTGAGCCGGATGGGCGCGCTGGTATCGTTCCGGCATCAGGGTCCCCACCGGCCGGCCGACCAGTTCGTCGGGCCGATAGCCGAAGGTGGACTCGACCACGCGATTGACGTAGACGATGCGTCCGGCGTCATCTGCCATGACAAACGCGTCCGGAGACGCGTCGAGTACTTTGAGGAATCGCGCTTCGGCCGCCAAGGTCCGGCGATGTTCTTGCTGTGTTTGATGCCAGGCGCGTTTCAGGCTGATGGTGCTCCAGAGGAGCACGGCGATCAACGAGGCAATGACGAGGGTGCCGGCGAGCCCAATAATGAGAATATTGGTGAGGATCGGTGCGAGGATATCGTAACGGTCCGCTCGTACCAGAATGCTCCAGTGCAGCCGCCCTTCTTCATCGTACCCCCGCGTGCGAGCATAACCGGTAATCACCTGCGTCTT
>JACOEF010000298.1 GCA_024998705.1 Nitrospira sp. | reverse complement strand
TCATGCTCGCAAGTGCCGCCGGTGTTGCCGTCGGCGCGGCAGCAGTTGCTGCGGCGCCAGTCCTAATTGCGGTAGGAATTGTAGCTGCCGTCGGCTTGGGTGCTTTCCACTTGGGCCGCTATTTTGACCTGTGGTGAAATCAAAAGGAAAGGCGGCTATGGAACTCAAACCCTTCACCGATCTGATTAATGCCTTCGGCAAAGTCGCTGCCGGCCTGAAGGCCATCGTCGACCTCAGGAAAGTGGAATACAAGACGATACGCCGGACGCAGGACGAAACCTATCGCCGCATCGACGCCACGTTCAACATAGTGATCATGCGGGTGGGCGACATCCAACTCATGCGTTCAAGGAGGACTTTCTGTGCAAAGCCTGGCGGCTGACTGACTGTCGTGAGTGGGGGCAGACCGAAGGAGCGTTCAATCAGGCCATCACTTGTAGTCTGATACATCTGGCCGGAGGATCGACACGATGAACATTACTCTTGATATAGCCGCGGCGCTCAGCGCTGTGATCTGGCCTGCAATCGCGCTGCTCATTCTCCTCGCCTATCGATCACAGATTCCGATGTTTGTCGAGAGTCTGGCCGGTCGCGTCAAGAAGCTTGAATTCGCAGGCGTCTCCCTCGAACTCGCGATCGCGAAGCCAGTTGTTTCCGAGTGGTCCGGTACCCCCACAGCGTTGGATCTTCGGCACAGGGCCACGGCGGTCCAGGTTCAAGACAGCACAGCGAGAACGTTCCTCGTCCAGTTGGCGGATGAGGGCACGGGTGACTACGCCGAGATCAACCTTGGCACCGGATCGGAATGGCTGACGTCCCGCCTCTTCATCATGGCCGTCGTTTTTGCCCGTATGAAGGGGATCGAGTGCTTCGTGTTTGTGGAGACATCTGGCGATGTCAGGAAGCGCTTTGTTGGGTGGGCGGACCCAGCGACCGTCCGCTGGGCGCTCGCCAAGCGGTATTCATGGCTCGAGCAAGCCTATGCGGACGCATACGCGGCAATTACATCAGAGCGGAATGTGGTCGTTGTGTCACCGACTGGAAGGCTTGGCTATCCATATGCTCCAGGTGATCCTGGTGCAGCCATTGATCTCCTCCAGGAATTTCTCCAACGGGTTCAGCAACCAGGGTTTCCATCGCCGGCGAACGCGGAGGAGTGGGTCATGATTGACACAGCCACGAATACTCACGAGCACGCGAACTGGATAACTGCAGATGCCATTGAACAGGGTCTCGGCAGAGACTTGCAAGCGGAGGTGATTCGCTCCAGCGAACTACGATCCAAGAACTCCGCAGAACAGGTGAGGCTGATACTGTCAATGCCAACCCGCTTTGTGCCGGTGGTTGGTGACGACCAACGTTTCGAATACCTTGTGCGCCGGGATGTGCTGGTGGAACAAGTGGCCAAGGCAGCTACACTAGATGCCTGAGCCGTACGCAGACGATTGGAGGAGCCCCCAAAATGAGACAGATTATCTTTCCGTTGAAGCAGCAAATGCAGGGGCCCACAGTCTTGGACTTGCAGGATGGTCTGTTATTTCTGCTCGACAGGGGCCTTCTACTTCGGGAGAACGAAGGTGCACGGCGCGAACTGGCAGCTGCGCTGAAGCAGGAACGTGAAAGACAGACTTTTGCCGGAGTCACCAGCAAATTGGTGGGCACATTCCAGAAAGAGCATGGTCTGCAGACCACTGGCGAAGTTGACGACCGTACAGCGGTCACGCTGAACAGCGTGATCCCACAGGAAGACGACTCCGCTCCGGAGTTTCAGTATGTGGTGCGCGGACAAGTACTTTATCGCGGCGGACTTCCGATTCCCAACCTGACAGTGCGCGTGTTTCATCGTGAATTGCGCAAGGACATTGCAATTGGCGTTGACCAGACCGATGAGAACGGCAACTTTGAAATCTACTTCAACCCCGGTCGGATCGAGGCGCTTGCCCGGGTTCTCAATGACCGCCCGCCCGATGTGTTCGTGCGCGTCTTCGACTTGCCGCAAGGAGAGGAGCGCAGTGAGAAGCTTCTTGTCGAATCACCAACCCGTTTCTCGGCCCAGCGAGTGGTCAAGTTCCGCCTGCGGATCGATGGTGGGCCCACGAAGGTCTGGTCCGAGTATGAGCAACTGGCGCAGGAACTGAAGCCCTATCTGGGTGACTTGCGTGTTGCTGATCTGACTGAGGACGAGAAACACCAGGACGTATCGCTGCTGGCTGGCAAGCTGGCCCAGGAGCCCGGCCGGGTCGCGGCGTTCATCGCGGCCCACAAGATGGCGGCCGAGGTGAAGGGTGATCCAGAGGTGTTTTACGCATTGGCTCGCAAAGGGCTACCGACGAATCTGCCTGAATTGCTGGCTGTTCCACCCGGTACGCGCTCACGCGCGCTGGTGGGGGCTGTGCGCGACGGAATCGCGCCCGGCAGGATCTTGGGTCAGGTGCGCAAGATTCGCAAACAATTCGACGAGCACGCGATAGCTTTCGCAGCGGCCGACAAAGAGGTTGCCGGGCGTCCCCGGCTCGGGGCTGTCCTTAAGTCCGTGATTGCCGACCAAGGCAAGGTGGACGCGTTGGTCGCGAAGGTGCTCACCCACACCGGGCCGACTGCAAAACTATGGGATGCACTCAAGGAAGACGCTCAGCTTAAGGAAGTGGTGCCGAAAGCGCAGCTCGCCCTGCAACTGACTGCCCTTACTGGCCGGCATCTGCCGCTAGTGAAGACATTGCTGGAAAAACAGCGGGAACGAAAATTCATTGCGGTGACCGACTTTGCGGCATTTTCGGAGAAAGATTGGCTGGAGTTCATCAACGCGCCGGGCGTGCCCGATGCCGAACGTGTTCCGCCGTCAATTCCCGGCAAGGACGCAGAGGAGAAAGCGAAGATCTACGCGGCGACGGTCGCGCGCATCGTGGCCGACACGATGCCGACGCAGGTGCTGGCATTCAAAGCCCAAGCCGATGCTAAGCAACCCGGTGACGTTAAAGTGTTCTGGAAGAACGTGACGTCTGGCGCTGCCGGCTTCGAGTTGGGGCGTGGCCGAGTGCGTCCCTATCTGGACAAGAACCCCGCCCTGCTGCAAGGCATAGCTAACAAGGAGTCCGTGATCGGCCACCTTGAAGAGACGCAGCGGCTGTTCAATTTGACGCGAAATTACGACGAGCAGCAGGTGCTACGTTCAACCGGTTTGAGCTCATCACTCGCGGTCGCCCGCCTTGGGCAAGGTGTCTTTCTGCAGAAGGTGAGCGGCACCGGGATCAGCGCTCAGAACGCGGTATTGATCTACGAAAAAGCTGCACGCATATCGGCGGCTGCTCTCGATCTGGTCACCCAGCACAGCCCTGGGTTCAACACCCTTGCACCGCGAGTCTTAGACACGAGTTTTCATCCATTCATCCTTCCCAGTACATCGGAAGCGGAGCTCAACAAAGCAAGCCTTTCGGCGGAAATACGTGAGGCTTTCGTCTCGCAGCAAATCACTCTGTCATCGAATGCCCGGGTGGTTGTTGAAACCCCCTCTCTCCACTGGTCTATTGATGATGGAGCATTTCGTTATACGGTCATGATGCACTCACCGGTGACCGTGACTGGCAGGCAGATCCCAAACCTGGAAACGCTCTTTGGCACCTTCAATCTGTGTGGTTGTGACCAGTGCCGTTCGGTCCATAGCCCCGCCGCATACTTTCCTGACCTACTGGCCTATCTTGGTGACCGCACCTCCACCAAGCTCAAGGTACCTGGAGATCCGACGAAGGGTTTTAAGACAGCACGGGAGATCCTCTTTGAGCGTCGACCAGACCTAGGCGAGGTTGAACTCACCTGCGCCAACACAAATACGGTGCTCCCGTACACCGATCTGGTCAACGAAATCCTAGAGCAGCGCATCGCGCCATTCGCTCCGTTCGATCTGCCGGCGGCTGCGGAAGCGGAACTCAACGCGAAGACAATTTCGGCAGCGGTTCGTGCCGCCTTCGGCGCCGAGCAGATCGAACTGTCCGTGAACGCACGCGCAGTCGTCGGGGTGCCATCCGCACGGTGGTCGATTACGGATGGCTCAGTGCTCTACTCGATCGCAAAGAACGCTGCCGCAGTCAGTGTGACCGGCGCCTGGCCACAGACGGGCGCATCGGCGGCGAGCCTTGCCGCGGTTCCTGAACACGTGAATCCAGATGCCTACAAGGTGCTGCGAGGTGAAGTCTTCCCTTGGTCTCTCCCCTTGGACTTGCCAACAGAGGAAACGCGCCTGTTCCTCGATCATCTTAGTAGTCCTCGACACGAGCTGATGGCCGAGTTGTTCGCCGGAGGACCGACCGTGGCTCTTGACGATGTCGTGACGTGCGCCGAGCACCTAGGTTTGAGCGATGCCGAGCGGCGGTGCGTTACCGGAACGATGAACCCCGGCCGTCAGCCATGGGAGTACTGGGGCCTGCAGCAGAACGGAAACATTGTCCGAGTATTCGACTCGGCGTCGAACGACTTTGCGGACAGGCCGCTTGGCTGGCTGGAATCCCTAGGCTGGGTGCGCGAAGTACTGCGCCGATCGGGACTGGAATACGAGGAGCTAGTTCGCGTCCTGGGTTGTGAATTCGTCAATCCCAATCTTACGGTGCGCATCGTTTCAGCCGACCCGAACGAATTGGCCACCTGCGATACGGCCAAGTTAACGCTGACCAATCTGACTGAGCCGATCTTGGACAAGCTAACGCGTTTCGTACGACTCTGGCGCAAGGTTGTCGGCGAGCCAGAAGATCTTGATCGCGTACTTGTCGCGCTCTGCGGGAGTCAGCTCGATGAGCCCGCGCTCCTAAAGCTGTCTCACGTCACTCGGCTAAGAGTTGCCTTTGGGCGCGGTGTGGAAGAAATCGTTGCGCTCTGGGCGTTGATACCGACCGGTGGACGAGCCCCGATTTACCGGCGGCTATTTCTGAACCCCGATGTGCTGACGCCAGTTGATCCGGCGTTTACCCTTGGTGCAGGCAATGAACTTGCGATCGTTGCGGGAAATCCAGCGGATGCGAAGGTGTCGAAGCATACGCCGCCCATTCTTGCGGCGCTGGGCATATCCGCGGCCGACCTCGCCGCGCTTCAGGCGGCAGGGGTCGCAAACGACGACAATCTGACCTTGGCAAATCTCTCGGCCCTCTACCGTCACGCTGTACTAGCGCGATGCCTGGAGCTCTCCGTCTCGGATGTTCTCTTGCTCAAATCGCTAGCTGGTATCAATCCTTTCGACCCGGCAGCAACTGCGGACACATTGCGTTTTGGCGATCTTGTTACGAAGATACGAGAATCGGGACTGGAGATCGCGGATCTCGGCTACTTATTGTTCCACGTGGCGCCTGACACGGCGGCGCTGGCGCCCCCGCTGGGTGCACCCGCAGAACTGATTTCGGAGATCCGGCGACAACTGAAAGTTATCCGCGATGCAACAGCGCCACGGCCGGATCCGGCAGGCGACAACTTGAAACGAGAACTTGCCGCCCTCAAGTGGCCTGCGACGATGGTCGACGAGGTCGTTGCTGCAATCGGCGGCACCGCGAACTACATTACAACACTCGATCCGGCCCCTCCCGGATTTACTGTGCCTCAAGCCTCCGCTGCGCGGCTTTCGCATGATCCTGTTGCGAAGACGCTCACGCTGCGCGGGCCGCTCACGACTGCTGAGCGAGATACGCTCAAGGCCGCTTTTGCGCCACAAAACTACAGGGATGCAATCGAAGACCTCTTCGCACAGCCTCGATCGTTTGCCCAGACTCGCGTGCGAGCCTACGTGTGGCCCACCCTGTCCACTTCATTAGTAGCTCTGCCTGCCGGATTGATGTTTCCACTGGCGTTGCGCTCTCGCATCGCGTTCGATCCCGCATCCCAACGGTTGTCGTTCGATGGCACCATGAGCGTCTCCGATAAGGCAGCACTCGATGCACTTTCGACTGATGCCGCGTTTCAGGCTGCGACCGCTGCATTGCTAGCCGCTGCCGACGCCTTTGTTCCGGCCGCCGACAACCAGTTCCTGACAAAGGCGATCGCCAACACGTTGTTCGACCAGGCACAACCCGCAGACCGTTTGTCGATGGTACTGTCACTGGTGCTTGGCCGTAGGCGCACCAGTGATGCGACACGTCTCATCGTCCGCCTGGTGGCCGAGGCGGTCGGACTGAAGTACCGCCTCGTCGACCGCTTGCTGACGCGCGACTTACCGCACCCCACGAGCGTCGGCAAGCAGGGTATTGATACCTTTTTGGAAGAACCGTTCGCTGCAAGCGATCCGGAAGTTCCACCGACCGAAACAGTATTCCCAGCACCGTTCGAGATCAGCGTTCGGATGATGAAGATCGCGGCCATGGTTGGCGTGATGAAACTCTCCGACCGCGTGATCAATTGGCTCGGCGCCCTGGCCACTTCGGTACCAGCCCGCAAGGTGCACTGGGGTGGTGGAGCGATACAAGCGCCGTGGCTCATGCTCACCGATCTGCCAGCGAAGGCAGAAGCGATTGATCCGGTGCGGTTCGCTGCTTGGCTAAGATTGTGCGACCTCGGGCGCATCGGGACTGGGCTACCTGGGGGAGAATCCACTGCGGATGCCGTGTTCTTGGAGGCTCGCCAACCCAGCGCGACAGCCAACTCCGTTGCTACCCGCCTCGCGACTCTGACAGGTTGGGATGTGCAGGAACTGACCGCACTCGCCGGATCCATTGGAGTGATGCTCCCCCAAGACATGGTCGACGAATTCGGTCTCGCTCGTCTACGAGACATAGGACGACGCCTCCAACGACTTGGCTCGAACACGCAGCAGGCAAAGGCCTGGGTCGCGGCAGTTCCAGATGACAACGCAGGGATTGCTGCACGTCGTGCTGTGCAAGGGGCGTACGCCGCCGATCAGTGGCCGGATGCGATCCGGCCACTGGAGGAAAAATTACGCGAGAGGCGTAGGGCGGCGCTCGTTGCGTACCTCGTCGTCCGTCCGGATGCTGCCAAGGGTGAAGCATGGTCCGACACAAACGGCATGTATTCGCACCTACTGATCGATGTGGAAACCCATCCGGTCGTCCTGACGTCTCGTCTCAAACAAGCCATCGGATCGGTACAACTGTTTGTGCAGCGCTGCCTGATGAACCTTGAGCCAGAGGTGACGGCCGATGAATCGAAAGACATCGGCTGGCGGCAATGGCCTTCCAAGAAGCAATACCGAGTGTGGGAAGCCGACCTGAAGATTTTCCTCTACCCAGAGAATTGGGTGGAACCGGAGCTGCGTGACGACAAGTCACCGTTCTTCCTTGAACTGGAGAATACACTGCTCCAGTCGGACGTCACGTCGGAGTCGGCTGAACAGGCCTACATCACTTACTTGGCGCGGCTCGACGAGGTGGCCCGGCTTGAGGTTGCCGGGGTCTTCCATCAGCCCGGAGAGGGAGGGGCGCCCGACGAATACCACGTCTTCGCCCGCACACATGCCGACCCGCCCACTTACTTCTATCGCAAATGGGTCGGGCAGGCACGGTGGACACCGTGGCAGCGGCTCGATCTGGATATTCCAGGCGGACAGATTCTGCCGCTCATATGGAATCGACGGCTCTACCTCTTCTGGCCTATATTCACTCGTAAGACGACGCAGCCTTCCTCGGGTGGGAGTGGGCCTGACGACGTTAAGACCGAATCGTATTTCGAGATCCAACTGGCGTGGAGCGAGTATCGACAAGGCCGCTGGGGGCCGAAGAAGACGACACCGACAGATGTCGCGATTCGATCTGCGATTGTTCCTGCTGGCGATCCGCCCAATGATCGGCGAGAGCAGCACGTCTTCCGCGCTATCACGAACGGACCGGAACTCAAGGTCTGGTATGAATCATCAAGGAGCATATCGCCGCAGATAGATAAATACGGCAATATGGTTCGGCCCGGTGAGGTGGTTATAACTCAAGGATGGTGGTTTAGTGGATGTAACGGTCGGGTCACTATTTTTCAGCCATATAACGTTGGCGTATTTCCCCCACCACACACACAGGCATGGGGTATGGGGTTCGAAGAGGAAGGGATAAAGGCTGTGTATGATCCCTTTACGGGTGCGACAAGATTTTCTATCAATCTATCCGACGGCACGCTTCAGCTGCCGAAAGGAGTTACTGGTACCGATTCGGCAGTCGTCCTACGACGTACTCCGGGCAACGAATCATTTAGGCTACTCGCCCCCCACCAAGAGCAGTACCTCACAGGCCGGTTGCCCTTCTTTTTCCACGATGATGCTGAAACGCTCTTCGTCGTGCCAAGGGAAGCGTCGGAATGGATTTGGGTCTGGACACGTCCAGAGCGGATCGATCCGAAGCTCATCGATTTGATCGATAACATCTACTACCAGCCAGACCCGATTCCGGACCCGATCGGTCCAATTGTCAAACGATGGAATCCGGTCCCGGTCATTCGCTATCAGTACGCGACCGCTACTGGAAGCGTGATAACTCCGGTGGCCAATGGTATGGCAGCGCCTATCGTACCTACCCTGGCGACTGGGAAGATGGCGCTGGCTACCAAAGCCCGTAAAACTCAGCTGCAGTCCATCAAGGGCAGCAAAGGGCGAGAACTCGTGGCGACTGGGGACCGTAAGACGGTCACCATCAGCGATTACTTGAGCCCCGACCGCATGTTTCTGCCCGGCGTGTTGGGCGGATACTCGGTCACGGTGCGCCGCTACGAATTCCGCACGCACTACCACCCCTACGTTTGCCCCATGATCCGGGATCTGAATCTGTCGGGACTCAATGGATTGCTGAGACGGTCGACGCAGCTTCAGCAGGCTGCCACTTTCGAGTCTCGGTATGGGCCAACGAATCTGGTTGGCATGGGCGACTCGGTGAAGAAGGACAAGTATCCAGTCGAGGATGTGGACTTCGATTTTGATGGAGCGTATGCCGGATACAACTGGGAGTTGTTCTTCCATGCCCCGCTGATGATCGCCTGTAAGTTGATGCTGAATCAGCGCTTCGAGGAGGCACAGAAGTGGTTCCACACCATATTCGATCCGACGGACGTGTCGAGTGCCGCCGTTCCCGCGAAATACTGGAGAACAAGACCGTTCTACGAACAGCAGGATTATCTGAGACAGCGTATCGACAAGCTGCTCGAAGCCTTGGCCAAGGGGCTGCCGGATGAAGATCTCTCGCGACAATTGAACGAATGGGTGGCGAATCCATTCAAACCGTTTGCCGTGGCCAGGGTGCGAACCGTCGCGTTCCAGAAGACGGTGGTGATGAAGTACCTCGATAACCTGATTGCCTGGGGCGATCAGCTCTTCAGGCGCGACACCATCGAGTCGATCAATGAGGCCACGCAGCTCTACATCCTCGCGGCAGAAATACTCGGTCCGCGCCCGCCAGTTATTGCTCCGCGTGCCACGCCTGTAACGCATACTTTCAATACCCTCGCTCCCCAGTTGGCAGCACTGACCAACGAACTGACGGATATCGAGGCCGTCCTGACATCGGCTCGTGTGGACGCTGTACTTGCGTCACCGGACTCGCCGCCGCTGCCCGTGCCCCAGCTACTGTACTTCTGCGTGCCACCTAACGATAAGTTGCTGAAATACTGGGATGCTGTGGCTGACCGGCTGTTCAAGATTCGCAACAGCCTCAATCTGGCGGGTATTCGTCGAACCCTTCCTCTGTTCGAGCCTCCCATCGATCCCATGCTGCTCGTTAAGGCG
>JACOEF010000531.1 GCA_024998705.1 Nitrospira sp. | reverse complement strand
CGTCGGCTCCCGCCTGATGATAGGCCTCCGCACGACGAAGCGCCTCCGCTAGTCCCCACCCACAGATGAAAGCCTCCACCCTCGCGATGAGGCAAAAGTCAGGGTCGGTCTGAGCATCTTTCCCTGCCTTAATCTTGCCGCAGAATTCCTGCATATCAGCAAGCGGCTGCGCATCGCCTTTGAGGAAACTGTTGGTCTTGGGAAACAGTTTATCTTCGATACACACCGCAGCAATATTGCGCTGTTCAAGTTTGCGAATGAGCCGCTGCATGTTGTTGAAGTTCCCGTATCCCGTGTCGCCATCAAGAAGGATTGGGATCCGAGTCGCATCGGACATGAACTCCAGGTCTTCAAGCACCTGAGTCCAGCTGGCCTCATTGTTGTCGCGCACTCCGAACTGGGCAGAAATAGAGAGACCGCTGGCCCAAATACCTGGGAACCCAGCCTCCTCCACGATTTTCGCGCTGAGCCCGTTGTGAGCCTCGCAAATAAATTGCAGTTGATCAGAACACAGCAGGTTTCTAAATTGACGAGGCTTGGTTAATGCTTGTCTCGAATTCATTGGCAGAGGAACCTTTCACCAAAGGATGGCACCCGATACTGTTTGACTGCTGGGATGATGTATCAAAACACTCCGGCAATTGGGTAGCACCAGTCACACTTCCGTCGGAACACACCTGCATGACCCAATGCATACCGCGAACTTTCATGGCCAGGCCAATCATAATTGGCCGCAGACCGTTCGCGAGTATGCCCTATCCAACTACCCACGCACACCACAAGTCGCCGACAATATCAGCCACGCAAAAAATTCGCTAGAGTGACACCCGCCGACCTCGATCTGACCCCTCTTTATCGGCCCCCCCCGGCGCTGCACATCGCGCCACTGGAGGCCCAGCTGAACAGCCGAGTCGGCCTCCTGAAAGGCACACTGCACCCCCCAATTGGCCAGGCCAAAATCCTCACACATCTCTAATCTTCCGTGTGCTATTCAACACAGTGAAATATTATTGAGACAGGACCGGCCGCAAACACGAATTTCACGTCAATCATTTCAATAACTTACATTTCCAAACAGTGGCCCGACACTTGCTCAATACTCTATTGTCTCGACAAGGAGACGCGGATTGGAGGAAGTGGGCACATGAACGGTACGCGCGACATGAGAATCGGCATCCTCGCCATTCTAGTCACGGCCCTGTCAGTCGCTGGCTGCCAGACAAGCCCTGTGACGACCTCCGTTCGATATGACAATGTCCGGTTTATGGATGTGTGGAGCACCTACACCCATTGCTTGTCTTCGTACCAAACCCAATCGGCCCTGCTGGATTCACACAAGTTACGCGAAGTCAGTCAGGCCCAAGCCGTCCCATCACCACTCGAAAATCTTCTCCCGACTAAGCTGGAGAGCATGGTGACCCAACCGGCGTCGAGGCTGGCCGTGGACCTTCACGCCATGGCCGCAGCTTGTAGTCTACATGCAGGGAATCTGGCCGTCGCAATCGGGGAGCATGACCTGGCGCGAAATGAATTCAGGCAGGTACTAGCAAACCAGACACAATCCGACTATTCCTACTATGCGTCGCAGGCTCGGGAACGGCTGTCGTATCTCGAACTCACGCTCCAGGCCGCTCTCCGATAAGGTACGGACTCCGCACGGGTAAAGCCCTAATTTCCCTGCGTCCCTTTCTCTTGCACCAGCTCCCAGAACAAGCGCAGATAGATCTCGGCTGATCGAGTCCAGGACAAATCCTGCTCCATACCCGCCCTGACGATGCGGTTCCAATCTGCCTTTTTCCGGTAGATCGATAACGCCAGCAAGAGACAGGTCAAGAGTGACGTCGCGGTCGTATCTGTAAAGCTAAAACCCGTGGCACGTGATCCCATGCACGTGCTCGGCGTATAGTTGACCACCGTATCAGCCAACCCGCCCGTCTTTCGGACAATAGGAACAGTGCCATAACGAAGGCTGTATAACTGACTCAGGCCACATGGCTCATAACGGGACGGCATGAGAAACATATCCGCGCCGGCTTCAATTCGATGGGCCAGTCCTTCGTCAAATACGTTACGGACCGCAAGTCTTCCCGGATACCGTTCCGCCAACTCACGCACCTGCTGCTCATACCCCACATCTCCGGTCCCGAGAATCGCCACCTGGACATCAAGCTCCATGAGCTCCGGAATAACATCAATCACCAGATCGATACCTTTTTGACCAATCAGTCTGGCAATCATTCCAAGGAGCGGGCCCTTTTCCGTACGAAGCTTCAGTTCACGCTGAAGCCCTTTCTTGCATCGTGCCTTCCCGGACATGTCGGAGAGAGAATAGTGGGTCGGCAGGTGGGGATCCTTGGCAGGATTCCAGAGCTCGGCATCAATTCCATTGACGATCCCGTGGAGCACGTGCTTCCGCCCATTAAGCACGCCTTCTAAGCCACACCCATAGTCAGGGGTCTGAATTTCCTGACTGTATGTGGGGCTCACCGTAGTGAGGAGATCTGCAAAAACGAGCCCACCTTTCAGTAGATTCAGTTTTCCATAAAACTCAAGCGCAGCGGGAGTAAACAACTGGCCAGGCAGGCCTGTAACAGAAAAATGTTCAGCCGGAAACAGTCCCTGATATCCCAAATTATGGATGGTCAACACGCTACGGACATGGGTGAGAGCGGACTTCGGCTGATAGAGCGTCCGCAAATACACCGCACACAAAGCCGCTTGCCAGTCATGCACATGGAGCAGATCCGCCTGCCACCCGTCTTTTTCGCTGAAGTGCACCAACAATTCCATGACGGCCCGACAAAAAAATGCAAACCGCTAGAGATTGTCGGGGTAGTCGTGACCGGCCTCCTGGTAGAGACCTGACCGGGAAAAAAACGGATCATGGCGAACCGTCAACACTCGCAGGCGGCCGGAACCAGTCACTTGTGCGGATGGACTGAAAAGCTCTTGTATTCGCGCCTCAATCAGGCCATGCGCCGTCGGAACCGCCACCCTGGCACAGTCAGTCATTTGATGGCCGAGTGCATCGACCTGCCGATAGGCCGGCAGCAGCACGCAGACATCGTGTCCCAGCCTGGCAAACTCCGTAGCAAGGGCCCCGACCACATCGGCAAGCCCACCCGTCTTTGCAAAGGGCACGACCTCAGAAGACACCATGCAAATCTTCAGGGGACGATGATGGGAAGAAGACATCATAGGAAGATCCAGCAGCACTTACTTCATGGCCGGAGACATTTCGAGTCGCGTCTTGAACTGAGACTCGTACTTCCAGGTTTGGCCGACGGCATGGACCTTCTCAGGCGTCATCGCCTCGTGGTACACGAGCGTCTCATCGAGAAATACCAAATACTGGCCACGATCGGCATAGGCCAGGAACAACGCATCGCCGGAGGCAAGCCCGGTCTCCCACCCTTGCGGAGATTCTCCCAGCGCCATGCGTGACTGGGGAATCAGCCGTCCATCCGGCATCCCGAAGAAATGCGTGAACTGCTGATGGGTATAAGTCGGCTCCCCCCAGGTTTCAACAAAGGCTCGCGGGGTCAACTGTTGAATTCGATAGTCCCCCTGTTGAACCAACTGTTTTTGACGATCCAACGAAGGAACACTCGAACAGCCCACTGCGAGGAGCCCCACAAGCAACCACCCTCCCAGGGCAATGATCCGAGCTGGTTTCATCTGAATGCACCTCCCCTTCCGTCTACCTCAGACACCTGCGGCTGACCGGTCAGAGCAACCGTCTGGACCGAGGTTCCACAGGTTTCACCGGCTGACAGATATCGCACTGGCACATCCGCCGAAGAAACGTATACGAATAGATGCCCGTATCGTGTCCGTCGCTCCATGTAAATTGAAACGCATACCGTCCGACCGGTTGCACATCTTGCAACATAATCACCATCGGCACATCATCCGGTTTCAGGCGAAGCTCTCCCGTCCATTCGTCCGTGCAGGCAGCGCACGGACAATGCTGCCGGAGATAGCGGACAGGATAGAGGGCCTTGTGCCCATCACTCCAGGTGATGCCCAAAACGCCCTTCTCCACCCATTCCATATCGGTCGGTTCAAGTACCGTCTCGTTCATAACAAGCAGCGCCCCCTCACTCGACTTCCGAACACACCTATAACGCGCGAACCGGACACCCTTTTACGCAGGGCCTCCATTGGTCAAAAAATCGACCGGCGGAAGCCGTCGTCCCGCGACCACCGTGACATAACTTTCAATGGCCGACTCGATTTCGGCTCGCACCTGGCCGGCCGCATGCAATCGAGTCAAAAGCGCCGGCTGTATCTGTAACGCTTGATGAAGAAAGGCCACGCTTCCGCGAGACAAGGCCGTGCAACGAAACGGCTGCCGGCTGGCGCACCGCTCACACACAATCCCTCCGGCCGTCGGTGAGAATTGCGGAAGCGGACTGCGATGCACTTGGCCACAAGTCGCGCACTGCTCAGTCTGCGGCCGAAACCCCGTCATTCCCAACAAACGAATCTGGAACAACAGGGTCGTCCAGGCTGCGTCTCGACTCTCCAAGAGCGTGCGCAACCCCGACGCCAACATCTCAAACACCCGCGGTTCCGGATCGCCTTCCGCCATAACGGCACTGACTAGGTTGACCATGCGTCCCGCAGCCGTCATCAGTGTCAGATCGTCTTGAAATTTGGCAAACGGCTCATCCAATGCCACCTGCGAGATGCGGTAGAGCGAATCGCCGGGCTTCTCAAACAGATCCAGCTGGCAAAGGGTAAACGGCTCGATCATACCGCCGAGACGGCTCTTCAAGCGCCGCGCTCCGCGCGCAACCCCGCGCAACTTGCCTAAACGCATCGTATAGAACGTCACGATCCGATCGGCGTCACCCCACTTTCGGCTGTGCAGCACGATGGCAGCAGTCTTCACCAACGGCATTTCACCACCCAGCGTGAAGGAAGACAGGAGAACGAGCAGGCTCGGGCCGCATCGTTATCGAATTTGCTCGAGGAAGATCGTTGCCAGCGTGAGATAGATGGCAATGCCGGTGATGTCGTTGGCCGTCGTCACGAACGGACCGGCAGCAACAGCAGGATCCACACCCATTCGCTTCAACACGATCGGCATCACCGTCGCCATGCTCGTCGAAACCAGGAACGCTGTAATGAGCGACACTCCGACGACCATGCCTAGAAAGACCTGATGCCACAACCAGCCCACCACAGTCAGCATCAAACTACAGGCAATACCCATCAGGAAGGCAATTTTCGCTTCACGGAAGAAAATCTTCCACACGTCGGTGAGTTCCACCAAGCCGGTGGCGAGCCCTCGAATGATCAGCGTGGATGACTGCAATCCGACATTGCCCCCCATGGCCGCGATGACGGGGATAAAACTGACGATGGCCACCACTTCCTGAATGGTGTACCGGAACATCCACAACAACATGCCGGACAGGAGGCTCCCCACGAGATTGGTAAAGAGCCAGGGCAGGCGAACCCGTGCAGCAGCCATGCTGGAGGACTTGAACATCGTGTCCTCTTCGATGGCCCCGGCCATTTTCAACATGTCTTCGGTCGCCTCTTCCCGGATGACATCGACGACGTCGTCGACGGTGATGATACCGACCAATTTGCCGTCTTTCTCCACCACCGGAATGGCCAGCAGGTTGTAACTCGCAACCTGACGAGAGACCTCCTCCTGATCCATGTCCACGGCCACGCTGATCAAATCACGGGTCATGATATTCTTGAGCGGAGTCGCGGGAGGGACGGTCAGCAATTGCCGCAGGGATAACACACCGACCAGCCGATCTTCCTTGTCCGTCACGTAGATGTAGAACACCATTTCCGCGTCGGTCGCCTGCTGTAACCGCCGAATGGCTTCCTGCGCCGTGGCATCCTCAAAGAGCGCAAAAAACTCCGTGGTCATGATCCCGCCGGCCGTGCCTTTGGGATACTTCAACAGGTCGGCGATTTCGGTGGAGTCCTCCGTCCGCATCAGCGCCAGGATCTCCTTGGCGCGATCGTTCGGAATCACACTTAAAATGTAGGCAATATCGTCGGAACCAAGATCCTTCAACAACCAGGCGGCATCGGACGGCAGCAGATCGGACAACACCAGCGTGATGCTCTCGCCGTCCAATTCGCTGAGCACCTGCCCGCGTTTGACATCCCCGCGCACCAACTCGAAGATTTCGCGTTTTTCCTTCTGTAAGGACAGGTGGTCGATGACGTTGGCGATATCCGCCGGATGCATGCGCGCCAACATCTTGGCCAAATTGGTGATGGCGCCACGGCGCAGGAGCCGCTGTATGGAGACTAGGCGCACGTCAGGCTTGGCCTGCCCGCCGCCGGCGTCACGAGACACATCTTTCCCGAGCGGCTCCCGATCAGGAAGTCGCGCCGGCTCAGACGGTTGGATGGTGAGGTCGTTAATAACCTAACTCCGCAAGCGTTTGTTCGTCTTCCCGCCACGATTCGCGCACTTTGACCCAGACCTTCAGAAAAACCTTCATGCCGAACAGGCGTTCCATGTCTTCCCGTGCCGCCGTCCCCACCAACTTGAGCCGTTCGCCGTGTTTGCCGATCAGAATGCCCTTTTGCGACTCTTTCTCGACCAGCACCACGGCGCCGATCTTGGTCAGTTTCTTGGTCTCAATAAACTCTTCGATCTCGACCGCCACCGAGTGAGGCACTTCTTCGTAGGTCTGCTGCAGAATCTTCTCCCGAATCAGTTCCGCCGCCAGGGTGCGCATCGATTGATCCGTCACCATATCGTCGCCGTAGGTCGCCTCACCTTCCGCCAGGAGCGACACCGTCACCGACAACAGACGATCCACGTTGTCCGCGGTTTCCGCCGACACCGTAACAATTTCCGTCCAGGGGAAAATCCGCAGATACTGCTCCATCAACGGAAGCAACCGCGACTTATTCACCAAATCGACTTTATTGATGACCAACACCACCGGACGCGCCTGCTTGGCGACGGCCTGTTTCACATGATCGATGACGGCCAAATCACCAGGACCGGGCTGAGCCGTGGCCTCAACCACCACGTAGAGCACATCGGCGTCGTCGAAGGTGTCCAGCGTCGTGCGCACCATGCGGCGGTTCAACAAATGGTGCGATTCGTGCAGACCGGGCGTATCGAGAAAAACAATTTGAGCGCCCTCAACATGCGCCACACCCAGGATCCTCGTCCTGGTGGTCTGTGGCTTGTCGGAAACAATCGCGATCTTTTCTTTCAGCAGACGATTGAGGAGCGTCGATTTCCCGACATTCGACCGTCCGATGATGGCCACACTTCCAAACTTCATGGTGTCCTCACCGTGGAAAACCGCTCTTTCTCTCCAATCG
>JACOEF010000326.1 GCA_024998705.1 Nitrospira sp. | reverse complement strand
GAAAATGGTGGGCCGTGTAGGGGTCGAACCTACGGCCCGCTGATTAAGAGTCAGCTGCTCTACCAACTGAGCTAACGGCCCCACCGGTGTGCACTATGTATTGATCGTCTCGTACCTGACAGAGCGAGTGGTGCGCCTGACAGGATTTGAACCTGTGGCCCTCAGCTCCGGAGGCTGATGCTCTATCCAGCTGAGCTACAGGCGCTCCCGTCGATCAGATTCGGCACCTTAGCATAGCGTTTCTGTTGCTGTCTAGGGAGTGAGATCACCATTTGGCACGAATCCATAGGGCAGGAGGATTTCGTCGTCTGCCTGAGATTGAGGGTGGCGCAGGATGGACAACGAGAGTGCTTCGTATTCGGCGAGGCGGTCGGCCTCGTTTCGAAGGGTGGTTGAAAGGCGGACAATGGGCACGGCGGTTGGAAGGGCGCAGGCCCCGTGGACGACACCATCGGACTCGTTGGGAATGCCCATTGTGCGGCACGTGATGGGTCTGTGAGAGTAAATGCCGCAGGTTCCGTCCGAGTCCAAGGCTGGGCAAGGAAGGTGGGCGAATTGTTCGGCCATCTCGTCGAGGGTGCGGTCGGTCCATTCGTCGAGAGAAGGGTTCGACTTCAGCGTAGGGTAGCGCTCTTCGATTGTGACGATCTGGGCACGGGCACGCGCGGTGATGATCTGTTTGATCGGGGGTGGTAATACATCGAGGCCCTGCCGAATTTCGAGGGCATCGAGACGGGTAATGGGGAAGATCCCTGTGCAGCAGTCACAGCAGCCTCGCCCGCAGGGGATTTGCCCCAGCAGGGAGGCGCGCGCACGTCGGAACCAGTCCTCGGCTTGGTGAAACAACGGCATGGGGTGAGGAGAGGACGTCTTGGTCCTCATGGCGTCTATTCCTCAGGGAGGGAGAGGTCGACGATGAGTTCTCCTTTGGGGGAGAAGAATCCTTGCTGATCGATCTGCACGATCCCGTTACAATGTTCCTGGAAGAATTCCAAAATCCATCCATTAAAATCATAACCCTCGTCGGTGACGTCGGCCTCGACCATGCGTGTCGTGAGAATGAATCGCGCGCGGGTAACGTGTTCTTGGGCGAGACTGGCCTCGAGGGTATCGTGTGAGGACAGATGCTCCAGGAATTGTTTCTGCTCCTGCTCGAACACATCCTGATAGCTGCCTCGATCGCGCACGCAAAACACGTGAATCGGCTTGCGCTCGCGCGCATACCCCAGCACGACTTGCACCCAGGCCCACTCGTCCAGCATAGCCTCGCTCATGTCCGGGGGGAGGATGGGAAGTTGCCCGCGCGATTTGAGAAATTCTATCAACAGGCGAAGCGGAGGAGCGTTTTCATTCTTGCAGAAGACTCGTGAATAAATCACCGCCTCGGGTGCGGCCCCCTCGGCTGGTTGAGCGTTGGAGGAAATAATGGGAAGTTCTTTAGCCATGGAGACGCCTCTTGATCCTGAGTGATGTGCTGGATACCCGCCGCTCACGTACTGTACTCTCCGGTTTACGCGACGCGCAAGAGCATTAGACGCGTGCTGGTCGTGTGTTCGGATGCGCGAAGCCCGCATTGCGGCTCTTGACAGCCCCCAGGGCTTTGGATACACTCTCGCCCTGTTTTCGGACTGATTCTGCAGGACACGCGCAGATTTCCGGCTCCACCTCTGTACGTACGAGTTTATCGATCACAGACCGCACACGTCAGTTCACACTCATTCGTTGTTCAAAGGGAGGAACGCATGGCCAAGTCGATGACGAAATCGCAGATTGCTGACCATCTTGCTGGGAAGGCAGGGATTACCAAGAAGACGGCTGTCCAATTTTTGGATGATTTCGCGGCGCTCGCCTATCGTGAAGCGAAGAATGCCTTTGTAGTTCCAGGAATCGGGAAGTTGGTGCTGGCCAATCGGAAGGCCCGCATGGGTCGGAATCCGCAGACGGGTGAACCGATCAAGATCCCGGCTAAGCGGGTGGTGAAGTTCCGGGTCGCGAAAATGGCCAAAGATTCGATCCTCGGCAAGAAGTAAGCTGCCTCGTTCCTCTACAGACTAAAGGGCCGGTGCTCCGTTCGTGGAGAGCACCGGCCTTTATGTTTTGTGCCGCGAGGGAGCGCTTTGTCCTGGGAGTGAGACGCTGGTGGATTGTTTCGGTTGCCTGCTAAAAAGACGGAGCGAGTCCGCTGCCTCCTGCGCCGTCATGCCCTACGAAGCGAACGGCATCTCCGTCTTGCACCAACGAATCCTCGCTGGCGATGCGTTTGTTGATGGTGACCAGAACTTTCTTTTCTCGCAACAGCTGGAGCATGTGGCGAAGTCCGCGGCCCTGCCGTTGAATCACTTGGCGAACGGTCACCGGGGCGGGGAGTTCGCAGGCAAGGTCCCGTTCTCCATCGGTGGTCTGTAGTTGTCCCATCAGCGTAATCGTAATCATACGACCTGTGTCCTCCCGTTGATCTGTCGTCGTACCCGTGGCGCTGCGCAACCCAGGGGCAAAAATTGACTCCCCACGCCGGCCGCGACTAATATTATCACTATGCAATCCCTCAATATCCAGAGCCCGGGCATGCCTGATCTCCAGTTTGTCCTGGTCGTGTCGGCCTTGTGCACGTCCGGTCTGGACACGCTCAACGTTCCCGAAGAACTGCGGCGGAAGGTGTTCGACGCCTGTTGGGCCCTCGTGAGTACCGACCCACCCCCGATCACGCCTCGGGAACGTGTGCTGGATCTACGATCCGGTACGGAGCTGACGCTGGACGCGATCGTCGCCACTATTCGTCGGCTTTTTGCAGAAGCGGGAATTGCTACGCTCACCTGGGAGCATGCACCCAGCAACCCGACGCGATCTAGCAGCCCTGCAGCAGGGCCGTTGATTGATCGATTGCAACAGCTCTATCCCGATCCCCCTCCGACTTCTGGTCCCTCGGATCGAAACTAGCGGCCCCTTGTCTGCTTCACGCATTCAACTTCGGGTGAGGAAGGTGAAGCATCCTTTTCCCTTGAGCGCGAACGAGGTATGATGGCACGCGTGCTCTTTAATGTGATTTAGGAGGTGTCTTGCAGATTACACCTACGCCGCTTCAGGGTCTTTTTCAGATCGAACCCGATGTCTTCGGAGATGCCCGAGGAAAGTTTGTCGAGATCTTTCGCGAATCACGCTACGATGCGGCTGGAATCGACAAGCCCTTCGTGCAGGATAATTTTTCCTGGTCCGTTCGCGGCACGCTGCGCGGACTGCACTATCAGTTGGCCCGGCCTCAAGGGAAACTGGTCATGGTGGTCAAGGGAACGGTCTATGATGTGGCGGTAGACATTCGACAAGGGTCACCGACATTCGGGCAATGGTATGGGGTAGAGCTGTCCGAGAGCAACATGCGGCAGTTGTATATCCCTCCCGGTTTTGCCCATGGTTTTTGTGTGCTCAGTGAAGAGGCCGGGTTTCTGTATAAGTGTACAGATGTGTATTCGCCGCCGGACGAGCGGGGCATTCTCTGGAATGATCCGGCTCTGGCGATTGACTGGCCGATAAAGGCGCCACTGTTGTCGGCGAAGGATCAAGCCTACAAGTATTTGGCCGACATGATGGCGGAATTGCCTTCGCACGTCAGCCGCTAGTACGCTGCCGGTCTTTCGGCCGATTCAATTCTCCCCCTTCGTTCTTCCTCGATCAATTCCCGGGCGGCGTGAGTCTTGACCCCTTTCGTCTGTCACTGCTGTCGATCTCCAAGGTATCTTGCTGAGGTGATCCCTCCCTATCGATGGCTCGCTGCAACCGCGCCACCCTTGCTGTCGGATAGGCCTACGTGCTATGTAGGAATCATTCCTGACTTGAAAGTGACGTGATGAAAGTGCATCCCCAGGAAATTGAGGCGCGTTTTCGTCGGCACGCGGTGCGTGTGACTCGACAGAGGGCGGCCATTTATGCAGCCTTGACGGAAACGACCAGTCATCCAACCGCCGAGGACCTCTATCGAACCGTGAAGCGCCAGCAGCCGTTGATGTCGCGCAATACCGTGTACTACACGCTGGGGGTGTTGCGCCAAGCCGGATTGGTTCGGGAAGTGAACGTGGGCCATCATGTGGCGCGGTTCGACGGCAATGTCACCGCGCACCATCACCTCATCTGTCTAGGGTGCAGTCGAATTATGGATGTGATGGACGATGGGTTGAATCAGTTGGCCCTCTCACATCGGCAGGCGCGGGGATTTCAAGTGCTCGGGCATCGGGTTGAGTTTCACGGATATTGTGCGGAGTGCCAGCACGCGCAAGAGAACGTGATGAAGCGTCGCGAGTAGACGAGAGATTCGTCAATTTATCCAAGGAGGAGTGTATGGGAAACAGTTTGAAGGGCACGAAGAGTCATGAAAATCTCAAGAACGCGTTTGCCGGGGAATCACAAGCCAACCGGCGCTATCTCTATTTCGCGCGCCGCGCCGACATTGAAGGCTATCCGGATGTGGGCGGGTTGTTTCGTGACACGTCT
Organism: Nitrospira sp.; assembly: GCA_024998705.1. Classification (GTDB taxonomy): domain Bacteria; phylum Nitrospirota; class Nitrospiria; order Nitrospirales; family Nitrospiraceae; genus Nitrospira_A. The sequence continues at coordinate 2,106 of JACOEF010000326.1, read as the reverse complement.
GAAGCCGAAACGGGTCACGCGTTTGGCCACCTGGATTTCCTGAAGGCAGTCGGGGACCCAGCCACTGGTGTGCCGATCGGGAACACCGAAGCCAATCTGAAGTCTGCCATCGAAGGGGAAACGTACGAATATACGCAGATGTATCCGGGCATGGCGAAGACGGCGCGTGATGAAGGTTTCTCGGAATTGGCCGAATGGTTCGAGACCTTGGCGAAGGCAGAACGATCCCATGCCAATCGGTTTACCAAGGGTCTTGATAGTTTGAAGCAAGGCTAAGGCGCGTGTGACCTCCGCGTTCAATCATCAGCGATCAGCGAGGGCGCGATTCGATAGCCTCGCTGGTTGCTGATGGCTGCGCGTGTGACTCCGTCCCGTCCATGACACAGCTCACCCTGATCAACCCGGTCGATCCGAAGGCCCTGGAGAAGGATACCCTGCGGGTCTATGACGTGTGCGACGGCTGCCGCCGCTGTTTCAATCTCTGTCCCTCCTTCAATACGTTGTTGGATCGCATTGATGAATACGCGAGTGACGTGGCCAAGTTCACGGCGGCTGATCATCATCGCGTCGTCGACGAATGTTATTACTGCAAGCTCTGTTTCAACCATTGTCCGTATACGCCGCCCCATCAATACGGCATCGACTTTCCGCTCTTGATGGCAGTGTGGAAAAAGCGGCTGGCCTCCGAGCGAGGGACCGGGTGGCGGGATTGGCTCCTCACGCGAACTGACCTGCTGGGACGACTGAACAGTGCCTTTGCGCCGCTGGTCAATTGGGGGTTGGAGCAGAGGTGGGTGCGAAGCGTCATGCAGACCGTACTAGGTGTCCACCGTGACCGGCAGGTGTTGCGCTATCAGCGTGAAACATTCGTGCGCTGGTGGGCGCGCCGGTCTTCATCCGGGAAGGCGACGGCCGGCAAGAAGGCCGCCCTGTTCGCCGGGTGCCTGGTGAACTATCAGGCGACCGATGTGGGCAAAGCGACCGTGCAAGTGCTCGAAAAAAACGGGGTAGACGTCGCACTGCCGGACCAGTCCTGTTGCGGTATGCCGTCGTTCGATATCGGCGATACGGCGGCAATGGTGGCCGCGGCAGAGCGCACGATCGCATCGCTGAAATTATGGGGGGATCAGGGCTATGATGTCGTCATTCCCACCCCCAGTTGCAGTCTCATGGTGAAGCGGGAATATATGAGTTTGGTGGCCGGAGACGATGCGAAACGGGTGGCCGAGCATACGTATGACATCAGCGAGTACCTCATGAAGATGAAGCGTGAGGGCGGCTTGGCCATGGATTTCGTGCAGAAACCGGGGCGTGTGGCGTATCAGGTGCCGTGTCACCTGCGGGATCAAAATATCGGGTTCAAATCGAAGGAGCTCATGGAATGTGCCGGGGCGAAGGTTGAGGTGATAGAAAAATGCTCCGGGCATGACGGGTCGTGGTCGGCCAAGGTCGAGTTTTTCCCCCTCTCCATGAAGATTGCGCAAAAAGCCGTGCGTCTGGTCGAGCTGGCCCCCGCTGATCTGGTGGCGTCCGATTGTCCACTGGCGGGACTTCAGTTGGATCAGGCCGGGGCCGCGTCCCATGCGGGAGGGAGAGCCGCGCAGCATCCCATTCAGATTGTGCGCGATGCCTATGGATTACCACGGGACCCGCGTGCTTCCTAAGGGAGAACCTCCTGCTCAGCGGGCAGATTCTGTTTCACTCCGGACTAGATTATGAAAGCACTTACACCGCAGGACCTGATTCCTCACGACGAGTACGAGCGACAGCGCGACCCGTATCGTCAGACTATCATTGAACTCAAACGGCGTCGGCGGATCAGCCTTGGCGAGAAGATCACGATGGTCTTTGAGAATCGAGAGACCGTGCGGTTCCAAATTCAGGAAATGATTCGCGTCGAGCGGATCTTCGATCCACAGAAGGTCCAGGAGGAATTGGATGTCTACAATGCCCTCCTCCCGGCCCCTGGTGAGTTGAGCGCGACTCTCCTGATCGAACTCACGGACCCGGACACGATGAAGCACTGGCTGGATCTATTTATGGGCTTGGATCACGGCCAGACAGTCGGTCTCCGGGCCGGAGGAGACGTCGTCTACGGCGAGTTCG
>JACOEF010000538.1 GCA_024998705.1 Nitrospira sp. | reverse complement strand
GCGCGCGCTGGTGCAGCTGCGACACAAACTAGGTGGAGGGACTCACGTCGACAGATTCGGTCTTGGCGTGTACGAATGCAAGGAGCCGTTTGTTTTCTTGTGCCGATCGGAGAAACTTGAACGCAATACCGCGCGAGCTTACGGAGCGCACCATCGCGGCGACTTCGAGCGGAGTCTGCTCATTCTCAATCGCGATCTGAAGATAAAAAATATCATCCACATGCACCGGCGTCTGGCTCTCGATAATGCACCCGCCCACCGAAATATCCAAGACCGTTCCTTCGCCCCGCACCTTTCCGCCGGAAAACGACAAGAAGAGGTGAACAGGAATCCGCAGATGCTGACGACGATCAAGCATCTGCACCGGATAGCTGCGTCCTAACCGGAAGGCCTGGAAACGGAAGCTACAGGACTGACAATGGAATGGAGCGGTGCAGGCAAGCGCCTGCACCCGTTCTCTCAACGTGGTGCAGCGGGACCGAAATACATTGTGTTGGCCACACTGCGGACAAATTAGGGGCTGAGCCATGTGAATAATCGACGCCTCTCACCGTTGCGTGCTTCGATGCACCATCGTCTGTAAGACTGTACCGGACTGTTCAGACAACACTTGCCCGCATGACTGACACCATCCAGCCCCACAGCCATGCCGTGGACTAGCGGATGTGTAACGCCACTTCAATCGATAAAGGATGGGTGATGTTCTGTCAAGAAACTCGACGGTTCTGCCCGGAATGAAGGCAGATCAAATGCGAAGGCCTGCTCATTTCGTGATCATCCACACCGATGCTGCCGATTCTGCTGATTGCTGAATCGGTCCCTCAGGCTTCACCTCCTGAGTGCGCATGACCCATTCCCACTTGTATGAGACGTACCTGGCCATCACGCCTCTCATCACATCCCAAAATTTGGACAGAATACTTCACTTCCGTTCCGAATTTGTCTAACCGAAAAAGTGAACGCCCTGATATTGCGGGGAAATCAGGATTAAATGGTTTTAACATCTCACTAACACCTCTTTAATCTGGCGTTGCTACTCTCTCACTCACATGGGCACGGCCTTTACACCATCAGTAAGGGCACAATCCTAAGGAGGTGGCAACCATGACATGCGGACGATGCAAAGGATTAATGGTCGATGAGTGGCGCCCGGACTTTTCACCGGAAACGTTTGTGTGGCGCTGTATTAATTGCGGATCGATCGTCGATCCCTTGATTGAACAAAATCGCCGGACTCGGCTGGGTGAACAATTGTTACTGTAGCCAGTCGAAGTATTGCAATAATACGCTGGCGGCAGGATAGGAGTGACGACCACCCTGGTTCTGCGGTACTCGATATACGAGTCAAACCTTCCCTGCGGGCACGGCCCGCAGGGAAGACAAGGCAACTGGTTCAGTACAGCACACTGAACCGCTCTCCGAAAGGAGAGGTCGTTCGGAGGACTCGATGAACGGCCTGTTAGAGTGAGAAGTCAGCCCAGAGCACGGTGTGGTCAGAGGGATCCGTCGCGCGACGCGGTTCTAAATCGACATCGACCCGCTGACACCTCTGAGCCAAGGGCGAGGTCGCAAGAATATGGTCGATCCGCCACCCTTTATTGGCGGCAAGAGCACTGGGCGCACGGTAGTCAAAAAACGTGAACTGCTGGCGATCTGGATACAGTTTGCAGAATACATCTTCGAAGCCCCACGCAACCGTCTTCCCATAGGCCTTGCGCGCGTCTTCGTGGTAGCAAACATGTTTCAGATGTTTCTCCGGGCTGTGGACATCAATGGGTCTTGGGGCCACATTCATGTCTCCACACCAGATCGCCGGCTCCTTCGGGGACAAATGAGCTTCGAAATGCTTGCGCAAGCGCTCATACCATCCAAGTTTGTATTGGTACTTGGGTGAGTCGATCTCGAAACCTTGGGGAACGTACGTGTTGATAATGGGTATGCCTTGAATCACCACTCGCAGGAGACGCGCATCCTCCACGTCTCCCCCGTCGTCGAACCCATACCAGACGCCTTCCGGCTTTGTACGACTGAGAATCGCAACCCCATTATATGCTTTCATGCCGCGGAAGGTGATTTCGTAACCGGAAGTGGCAAGCGCTGTCAGCGG
>JACOEF010000157.1 GCA_024998705.1 Nitrospira sp. | reverse complement strand
TTGCGTCGCCAGCACCACACCCAAACCAAAGGCGCGAGCCTGTTTGAGCAGCGTCATGAGGGGCAACTTCGACGGCGGGTTAGCGACCGGCGGGAAGTAGCCGAAGATCTCGTCCATATACAGCAGTGCCCGCAGGCTGGTGGTTCCGGATTGCGCTCGCATCCACCCCACCATCTGACTCAATAATAGCGTCACAAAAAACATGCGCTCGGCGTCGTTGAGATGGGCAATGGAGAAGATCGCCAGACGCGGCTTGCCGGCAGACGTGTAGAGGAGCGACTGAATATCGAGCGCCTCCCCTTCGAGCCAGGATTGGAAACCGGGCGCCGCCAGCAGATTGTTCAACTTCATGGCCAGCGCGAAGCGGTCTTTCGAGGGGAAGAACGAATCCACGTCCATCACGCCGACTTTCGTGACCGGTGGAGATTGAATGGCGTGAATGAGCGCGGCAAGATCCAGATCCTCTCCATTCCTCCAGGTCTGATCCAGAATCGTCGAGAGCAGAATGTGTTCGCGGCTCTGGATCGGATCGGCTTCGATGCCGAGCAGACCCAACAAACTGGTTACGGTAGTCCTGATGCGTTCGCGGAAGAGTTCGGCGTCCTCGCGCACGTCAACGGCCGGCGCGGCAAAGGACTTCAGAATGGAGACCGGCAGCCCCGCGTTGCTCCCCGGCGTATAAATGGCCACGTCGGCCGCCTCGCGCAGCCGCTGAATCCGCGCGCCGTCCTGCTGCCAGCCCGCCAGCCCGTTAGACCAGAGTTCCGCTTGCGCCTTGGCATAGTCGCTGGGAGACAGCCCCTTTTTCCTCGCATCGTCTTCATTGATCCAGGGCTGAAACTCTTCGGCCTTCACGCCGGGAAAGGTCAGCATCAAGTTGCCGAGGTCCCCCTTCGGATCGATGATGATGGCCGGAATAGTATCGATTGCCGCTTCCTCGAGGAGCGAGAGGCACAGGCCGGTCTTGCCGCTTCCCGTCATGCCGACGCACACCGCATGCGTGACCAGATCTTTCGAGTCGTAGAGAAGCCATCCGGGCTTGGCCTGTTTAGCCGCCAGATCGTAGGGGCGTCCAAGATAGAAGACCCCGAGCTTCTCAAAATCGGCTGCACTGCCTGTCGGTGAGTCCGTGCTGGCGGGCGGGTGTTTTTTCTTCGGCGGCATAACTCCCCACTGTGAGGATGAAGAGCACCGAGGCGAATCGACGACGTACGACGGGCATTTTAGTAACCAAGGGGACAGACTGCAAGCCCATGCTTACAAGCCGCCGCCCTATTCCCAAGGTTCGATTACGTACCTGGCACTTGCGAAATACGGTCAAGACAGGCAATATGCCCGCCCATGAATCGCCCAAGGATCATCTTTCTCGCACTCGCACTCTGTGTAGCCCCTAGCTTCGCCCTGGCAGAACCCCCGCCCCAAAGCGTTCACTGGGGCGCGATTGCCTTCCCGGACCACGACCAAACCCTCACGCTCAGCGCGGCAGTGCTGGACCGCTTTACGGAATTCGACGGGGAAGGGAAGCGCTACAACGACATTCGAGAGACGATGGGATTTAATTTTTTCACAATCAGCGGGACCCAGCCGTTGAAGTCGTTACCCGGCTGGAATTTTAATTTCACCGCAGGAGGCGGACCTACTCGGGACGGCCCCAGCCGGTTTCTCCAGAACGATGTGGTCCATAAATTCCGAGGGTTGACGCCGGTCCCCGTCGGCCAAAAGCGCGACGCCGACGACTTTATGTTCAGCAGCACACTCACCCGTTGGTTCGGCCTGGTTGGATCAAACGATGCGTTCTTTGCAGGCATAGGCGGCGCCGGCGGATCCCTCTACTACGAGCCGTATGTCCAGGCCGGCTTCCGGCGGCTGGCACTCCTCGCCCCGGTGCCGCTGCTCGGCGACTACCTTCGTGTCTCAGGGCTGGCTCGATACGGCCGTCCCTACAGCGGGGCGGCCTTTCACCAAGTCGCTCCGCAATCGTACCTGGCTCAAGGCTCCGTCAGCCTCGGGAATTATCGGCACTGGGCGGATAGCACCCCCTGGGAAATTGAGCTGGCGCTCACGGTGGATTCAGGGCTGTTTGTCGACCATCGCGGAGATTCGCTCGAAGAACGATTCGTCTCGCTCGCCCTGCGCTACTCGGCCTTCACATTCGAAACCTGGAACGACCTCATCAACCAGAAAGATTACGGCCCGAGCTTCGGCGCCCGCCTGACCTTCGACCTGCTCTATATGTACAATCGCTGGTTCACGTAGCAGAACGCGCTCAACGGGAGGCGAGAGCCGCGCACCATTTCACCATTCTTTGAACACGAGAAACACCGCGCCGATCATCAGGGCAAACCCCGCGAGATAATTCCACTTCAGCTCTTCCTTCAAATAGAACACGGAGAAGACGCAAAACACGATCAGGGTGATGACTTCCTGAATCGTCTTGAGCTGCGCCGCCGTGAATTCATAGTGGCCGATCCGGTTCGCCGGCACCTGAAAACAATATTCCACGAACGCAATGCCCCAACGCGCCAGAATCGCGATCCACAGCGGCGACTCCTTGTACTTCAAATGTCCGTACCAGGCGAAGGTCATGAAGATGTTGGAGATGGTGAGTAAGAGAATCGTGTGCATGGGCGGCCTCTCTCTCTTTTATTCCCCAGGTCCTGTAACGGGACTTAAACACAACACCAGTACGAAGGGGCTCCAAATTGGGAGTGAACTCACAGGCAACCAATATCAATCTTCAATGCACCAACCAGGCTGCGAAAGCAGTCGCTTCTCTCTCTAGATATCAGGACGGTAATCGCTTTTCAGATACTCTTTCGCAATCGAGAATAGAGTGACGTTGTATTCTGCTGCGGCCTTCTTGGCTTCCTTCGTAAAGTCGAAGAGGCTTGCAAGAACAACCTCATCAACATTTGGCCACGAAGAACGTACTCCGTTAAGTTCGCGAACCGCACTTACACCGACCTTGTCCGTATATCTCTTGCATTGAACTATAGTTACCTTGTTGTCTCTTCGGAGGATCAGATCTATTCCTTTGTCATATGATCGTGGCGTGTACTCCACCTTATACCCCTGGTCCTTATAAATTTTCGCGACAGCCTTTTCAAACCCTACCCCGTCAAGTGCGACCCAGGCACGGACATCCCGCATAGCTTCAAGACGTCTTTCCTCTACCGCCCTCCTGAGCCTAACTTTTGCAGCCCTTACTTCTTCGATCTTTCCAACATCGCCTTTAGATTTAGTGGCCCAAATCATCAAAACCCCAAGCAAGAATGAGGCCAGCGGAGGCCACCAGCCCAATACCCCTATCAAGAAAAGGAGAAAAACTCCGACGACACATAAGACCATCCCAAATGGATGCCCTGCATATTCTCCAAAGTACTCGCGCTCTTCCTGACAGAAATACTCCGATGGAGAAATGTTTATTCGCAACTCCAGCGGAGCGGTTGGATCAGTGGATCGATGAGGAAGGTGTTCCTCATTCCATGCTCTAACAATCTTATATGCTTCCCCTTTTCCAGTCTTTTGGATCTCAACCTCGAGACGATAAGGAGTGGATTCAAGACGAGTCTTTCTCCCCACCCGGTGGGGATCCTTCTCAGAAAAGGTAAGATCACGATTCAGTGGGAACACATGGTTGCCATGATCCATAGCAGCAACCAACTTGCCAGTACTTGGGTAACGATAAACCTTTAAAACTTTCAGCATGAAAGCTGTCTAGATTAAGAGTTGTTATGCTTGCTTACACAATGCCTCTTCTAGCCCTCCTATGTGCAGAAGAGAAATGGTGGATATTATCCTGGGTAGCATGGCGGGGATGAAACGGTTAGAGCCGAACAACACCGCTGTGCGACGGCATGGGACTTTCGGTCGCGCGTTAGAGTCGAAGGCCAGAAGAAATCTAAATGCAGTGTCAATTCACCGAATAGTGGCAACTTGCAGAGGATTCGTCTTCGAAAGCTCTGCTTCTTGGTTATCAACCTCGAAGCGGGCGGACTGGACTGTCCTCCACTGCGCGCGTCCAACGAGGGCCTTCTGAGGCCGCGCGTTGCGCGAGCAAGAAGGACGGCCAGTCCGCCCGCTCATACCCCCGCCTCCTTCAACACCTGTCCCGTATACGACCGCTTCACCTTGGCAATTTCTTTCGGCGGGCCTTCGGCTACGATTTCGCCGCCCCGGTCGCCGCCTTCAGGCCCCAGGTCGATGATCCAATCGGCGTTGCGGATCATGTCGAGGTTGTGTTCGATCACAAGGACCGTATTACCGCTCTCGACAAGGCGATCGAGCACATCCAACAATCGCTGAATGTCGGCGAAATGCAGGCCGGTAGTAGGTTCGTCGAGGATGTACATGGTGCGACCGGTGGGCCGTTTGGAGAGTTCGCGCGAGAGCTTCACTCGCTGGGCTTCGCCGCCAGACAGGGTGGTGGCTGACTGGCCCAGCTTTACATAGTGCAATCCCACGTCATGCAGCGTCTGCAGCTTCGTCTTGATGTAGGGGATGTTCTCGAAAAACTCCAGCGCGTCGTCCACGGTCATATTGAGAATATCGGCGATGCTGCGGCCTTTGTACTGAATCTCCAGGGTCTCGCGGTTGTACCGCTGGCCTTTGCAGACCTCGCAGGTGACGTAGACATCGGGCAGGAAGTGCATCTCGATCTTGATGAGACCGTCGCCCTGGCAGGCTTCGCAACGTCCGCCCTTCACATCGAAGCTGTAACGACCCGGCTTGTACCCCCGCACACGGGACTCAGGCAGGTTGGAGAACAGATCGCGGATGAATGTAAAGAGGCCGGTGTAGGTCGCCGGATTGGACCGTGGCGTACGGCCGATGGGCGATTGATCGATATCGATGATTTTATCCAGCGCATTGACACCCTTGAGTTCCTTGCAGCCATCGATCTTCGGTTTCTTGTGATAGAGCAACTGGGAGAGCGAATGAAACAATACTTCAAGTACGAGGGTACTCTTGCCGGACCCGGACACGCCCGTCACGCAGGTGAAGAGGCCTAACGGAATGTTGACGGTGACGCCCTTGAGGTTGTGTTTCTTCGCCCCCACGACCATCACAAACCCCTTGGGCTTCCGCGTGCGTGGCGGGAGCGAGACCATCTGCTCACCGCGCAGATACATCCCGGTGAGCCAGTCGGGATTGGCCATCACCTGCTTGGGCGTACCCTGGGCGATGATTCGGCCTCCGTGCGTGCCGGCTCCCGGGCCCAAGTCGATAATGTAGTCGGCCGCTTCCATCGTCTCCGCATCATGCTCGACCACGATGACCGTGTTGCCGAGATCGCGGAGGCGGAGCAGGGTCTGGAGCAGGCGGCGGTTATCACGTTGATGTAGACCGATCGAGGGTTCGTCCAGGATGTATAACACCCCCACCAGGCCCGACCCGATCTGGGTGGCCAGACGAATGCGTTGACCTTCGCCACCTGACAGCGTGGCCGCGGGACGATCCAGCGTCAGGTAATCCAAGCCGACATTGACCAGAAATCCCAACCGCTCGCGAATCTCTTTCAGGATGCGATGGGCAATGACGAGTTCGCGTTCGGTAAATTTGAGGGAGGTGAAAAAATCCGCCGCCGCCCGTACCGACAACTCGGTAACTTCGGCAATCGACTTCTTGGCGACCTTCACCGCCAGACTTTCCGGCTTGAGCCGCGCCCCGTTGCAGGTCTCGCACCGTTCCAGCAGCGTAAAGTCTTCTTCTTCCGACGCGCCCGGCGTCATGGCATACCCGATCCCGTCGCAGGACGGGCAGGCGCCGTGCGGGCTATTAAACGAGAAGATGCGCGGAGTGATCTCCGGATAACTCACGCCGCACTTGATGCAGGCCAGCTTTTCACTATAAAGATGCACTTTGCCCGTCTCGGACAGGACGCCGACCAACCCCCCGGCCAGCTTCATAGAAGTTTCGACGGAGTCCGCCACCCGCCGCATCAACGCATCGCCTGGCTTCATCACCAGTCGATCCACCACAATCTCTATGTTGTGTTTCTTTTGCTTGTCGAGCGTAATGTCCTCGCCCAGATCGACGATCTCCCCGTTGATCCTGGCCCGCACATAGCCGGCCTTCCGCATTTCCAGCAATTCTTTCCGGTATTCCCCCTTCCGCCCGCGCACGATCGGAGAGAGTATCTGAAATTTCGTCCCTTCCGGTAATTCACAGATCGCATCCACCATCTGCTGGACGGTCTGCGCGGTGATTTCCTGCCCACCCTGGAAGCAGTAGGGGTGACCGACGCGAGCATACAGAAGCCGCAGGTAGTCATAGATTTCGGTGACCGTTCCGACGGTGGACCGGGGATTGTGGCTGGTACTCTTTTGTTCGATGGAAATGGCCGGCGAGAGCCCTTAGATGGAGTCCACGTCGGGCTTCCCCATCTGTTCGAGAAACTGCCGGGCGTATGCGGAGAGCGACTCGACATACCGACGCTGGCCTTCCGCGTAGATCGT
>JACOEF010000174.1 GCA_024998705.1 Nitrospira sp. | reverse complement strand
GCTGAAGATGAAGGGCCGCGGCGACCTGTTTCACCATACCGATGCCAATCGAGTGACCCGCGTCAAATAACGAATCGTCCGAGGCCCATCGAAGCCAACTCACGAGTTCGCTCTCATCTTGCCTGTCTGTTATAGTGAAACGACAAGGCTTATCAAGACATCAGCTCTTGAGAGGCATCGGCTGTCACCCATTCGGAAAGGAGACTATGCATGCGAGGAGCATTGATGGCGCTGGCAGGAGTGGTTTTGCTGGCGGGTTGTGGAAGTTTACCGCAGGCTACGAGGACGGCGGTGATTCACGACATTAAATTCGAGGAGCACATGATGCCGGCGGATTTGACAATACATGCGGGCGATGAGGTGCGGTGGGTAAATTTTCGTACGCTTCCAGTCATGATCGATATTCCCGGCCTCAATGCGGATATGTTGTCCTGCGAGAGTGGCTTTTCGGGTATGTTCGGAGGAGTGCAAGAGGTCACTAAGCTGGGGCCGAATCAGAGCGCGAGTCTTTGTTTCAAGACGGCCATCGTGATCAGCTATAACGGGCGTATGCGATCAGCCGCGCCGGGCGGGATGCAGATTGAGCCGGGAACCATTCGAGTCGTCGCTCCCAGGTAGTAGTGACTGAGAAGAAGGTCGACGCTTTGGTTGGGCTCGACCGCGCTTCACTCCCTCCTTCTCCCCGGGGTCGATCGCTTGGCTCCGGGGCACGAGTCGACGTTTCAAGGCAGACATATTTGGTTGAACGAGGCGCCTGTGCGGTCGCGCGCGCGGATAGGTGCTGCTGAACGCGCGCTGCGGTGTTGTGCAGGGCTTGGGATTTAGAGGACCGTCGTCCAGGACGGACTAACGGCGAAGGCGGCGTTGATCAAGCCGACGTGGGAGTAGGCTTGAGGAAAGTTGCCGAGTTGGGTGCGGGTCTCGGGTACGAAATGTTCGGAGAAGAGCCCGAGGTGGTTTGCGCCGGTGAGCACCTGCGCCATGATCTGCTGCGCTTCCGCCATCCGCCCGAGTCGCGCGAGCCCTTGGACGACCCAGAAGGAACAGATGACAAAGCTGGATTGCGGCCGTCCGAAATCGTCTGGGCGCAGATAGCGAAAATAGAAACCGGTTTCCTTCCCGCCTGCTTGCACGGCCAGGGTTCGCGCAATGCTCTGCCTCGTGGATTCACAGACGTCCCTGTTGGGGAAGCCGAGAATCGCCGCCTGAGCCAGCGAGGCATCGTAGGTGTCGTCTGTGGGGCCGTTGCGAAGCGAGCCGTCTTTCATGGCGTTCAGGAGTGCCTGTGCGGCGCGTGCGCGCGCTGCGTCGAGGTCGAACGTCAACGAGGGCAGAAATCCGGCCTTGTGCATGCGGTGGGCTCGGTCGAGCCCGGCCCAACACATTAAGTTGGAAAACGAATGTTCCTGCCAGCCATTACGAATCTCCCACAGCCCGGCGTCGGGCTGGGCGATGGTCCGGTCGCACAACCGGGCGAGGTTGGCGACGAGTTGTTCCTGGTCTTTGGTCCGCAGATCGTAGAATCGATTGTCGGAGAAGATCGGGGTCAGCGCGAGGACCAGTTCGCCGTAGACATCGTTTTGGATATGTTCGGCGGCCTGATTGTTGTTGCGCACCGGAGCGCTACCGCAAAAGCCGGCCCAGTTCCGGTGTTCGGTTTCCGGCAGCGGGAGATCCTGGCTGAGCGTATACACCGGTGCGAGTCGTTCCCGAGAATGTTCATGTGTGTAGGCGATGTTGAGCAGGAATTTGAGAAATCCTTCCATCTCTTCGAAATGGCCGAGATTGTGGAAGGCGGTCAGGGAAAAATACGCGTCGCGCAGCCAGCAGTACCGATAGTCCCAATTCCTGGGGCCGCCCGGCTCTTCCGGAAGACTGGTGGTTAATGCGGCGAGGATGGCGCCGGTGTCTTCATAACAATGGAGCTTGAGCGCGAGCGCGGACCGAATGACTTCTTCCTGGTGCAGCACCGGGATCGAGCAATGTTTGACCCACATGCGCCAGTAGCGAGTCGTCTGATCGAGGAATTCGTGACTGACCTTGGCGAGGTCATCCTCGATCCCCAGGCCCCAGGTGAGGGCGAAGTACGTTTTCTCAGTGAGAGCGAAGGGGCGTTCCTCGTACAAGTAGGTCAGGGGCATGTTGGTCAATAACCGGAGGTACTCACCCCGGATGTCATACCGAACGTGACTGTTCCCACGCATGCCCCGGGCATATTCTTTTCCCCATCCCATGACCGGGCGACAACTCACGCGGATCGACGGAGTGCCGGCCAGCGGTTCGACGATTCGAAAGAGGGCGGCAGGTCGGTACACGCGGCCGTATTGTTCGAAACGCGGGCAGAAGTCCGTGATTCTGAAGGTGTCGCCCTTAGACGTGGACACCTCGGTCACCAAGATATTTGTATTAGGGAGGTAACGCTGCGTCGTCTTGACTTGAGCGGAGCTGGTAGGGCTTGATATGGAGAAGTGTCCGCCCTCGGGATCGAGGATGCGGCCGAAGACCGGATCGCTGTCCGGTCGCGGCAGGCAGAGCCAGTCCACAGACCCACTTTCATGAATATGGGCGGAGACGTGGCAATTGCCAATGAGTCCGTAGGGGTACATGCCCTCGACCATAAGAGATTTTGATCCCAAAGTAAACTGCAGGAGAAAATATGGGGATCTCCGTCCGGTTCATCCTTCCACTCTTGGTGGTTTTGGGGCTCGTGGCCTATAGCATCGTACCGCTCGTCGATTCGCTCACGCTGAAGTGGTTCACGCGCGATCTCGAAAGCCGTTCTAAATTGCTGGCCAGCACGATGGAAGTGCCGTTGGCGGACTTGGTCATCTCCCGCTCGCGCACGAAGATCTTCGCGTATTTTCATAAAGTCATTCAGGATGAGCGGTTGTATGCGCTGGGTTTCTGCGATGCCCAGCAGCGCCTGCTGTACCAGACCCTGACCTACCCCGACCAATTGTCCTGCGAAAGTCTGGCGCACATGACGCCGGGCTCGTCGGAAGTGGTGGAGTTTGCGCAGGGTCCTCTGCACGTGGTGGTGGCGACTATTCAGTCGGGGGGAAAAGTACAGGGTCGATTGATGCTGGTCCATGACATGAGTTTTGTGCACCAGCGCAGCACGGATACGAAGTGGTACATTTTTTATCTGTTTGTGGGATTGGCGGTACTCATTTCTGTGGTGACGGTATTTATCGCGGAGCTGAGTTGGCGTGGCTGGGTGGCCAGTGTGCGAGCGATGCTCGCACGGCCGGGTTTACCGGCAGAGCCTGATCCTGCCCATTCTCCCGCATTGCGTCCGGTGGCGCAGGATCTACAAGCGCTGGTGCGGGAATTAGAAGCCGATCGCCGGATGCGCGATGAAAGCCAAATCACCTGGAGTCCCGCCAGCCTCAAAACCATTCTGCATGAACATCTCTCGGGCGATGAAATTCTGATTGTGTCGAATCGGCAGCCCTACATTCATAATCGTCGGGGGCAGAAAATCGAGGTGCAGGTGCCGGCCAGCGGGCTGGTGTCAGCCCTTGAACCGGTGATGCGGGCTTGCTCAGGTGTGTGGATCGCCCATGGCAACGGCTCGGCCGACCGGGAGGTGGTGGACAATCGCGACCATGTGCGCGTGCCGCCCGATCATCCCTCCTACGACATTCGCCGCATCTGGTTGTCGCCCGACGAAGAATCCGGGTTTTATTATGGGTTTTCCAACGAGGGCCTCTGGCCGCTCTGCCACAACGCGCATGTCCGTCCGACGTTCCGGACCTCCGACTGGGAACAATATGTGGCCGTGAACGCACGGTTTGCCCAGGCGGTGGTGGAAGAGGCCAAGACGGATGATCCGGTGATCCTCGTGCAGGATTACCATTTTGCGCTGCTCCCGAAAATGGTGCGCGACAAGTTGCCGAATGCCACCATCATTATGTTCTGGCATATTCCCTGGCCCAACTCCGAGAGTTACGGCATCTGTCCGTGGCGGCAGGAGATTCTGGAAGGCTTGCTCGGCAGCAGCATTGTCGGGTTTCATACGCGTGAGCATGGGAACCATTTCCTCTCCTGCATCGATCGTATCTTGGAGGCGCGCATCGACCGTGACAGCTCCACGGTCTCCTACGGCGGTCGCCTCACGGCGGTGAACCCCTACCCGATTTCCATCGAGTGGCCGTCGCGTTGGCTGGAGAATCAACGACCGGTGCCGGACTGCCGCGTGCATATCCGCGAGCGCCATGCGATGGGGCCGGATCGGCTCGTCGGGATCGGTGTGGACCGCTTGGATTACACCAAAGGCATCATCGAGCGATTTCTCGCCGTGGAACGGTTGTTCGAGCTGCAGCCAGAGTGGGTCGGCAAGTTCTCCTTCGTGCAAATCGCCGCGCCGAGCCGGACGATCATCGATCAGTACCAGCATTTCCACGATCAGGTGTATGCGCTGGCTGAACGCATCAACAAGCGATTCGGCCGCGAGGGGTATGAGCCGATTGTGTTGAAAGTGAAGCACCACGAGCCGCCGGATGTGTATGAGTACTACCGGGCTTCCGATCTCTGCTTCGTCACGAGCTTGCATGACGGGATGAATTTGGTCGCCAAAGAATTCCTCGCGGCGCGCGACGACGAACAAGGCGTGTTGATTCTCAGCCAGTTCACCGGGGCGGCGCAGGAGCTGCCGGAGGCGCTGGTCGTGAATCCGTACGATACCGACCAGTGTGCAGCGGCGTTACATATGGCGTTGTCGATGACTCCAAAGGAACAGCGCGCCCGCATGCGAAGCATGCGCGGGCTCATCCAGGAGTTTAATGTGTATCGTTGGGCCGGTCGCATGCTCATGGATGCGGCACGGATGCGCCGTCGTATTCGCGTGATGAAGCAGGTGGGGCAAGCTTCGGGACGGGGGCGGTAATCGCACCGATGCAGGACGTGCTCAGCGCTCCAGGTAAGCGTGCTCTCGATCGGCTGGCCGGCCAAGCCGAGGCGTTGTTTGCGTTCGACTTCGACGGGACACTCGCGCGAATCGTTCAGGATCGTCATGCCGCCGTCCTCACCGAACCTATTCGTGTGGCTCTGCATGCTCTGGCGGTCGCGGCGCCGACAGCGGTCATTTCGGGGCGCGCACTCGACGATCTTCGCCCGCGCATCGAGGGCATCTCCGCACACCTCATCGGCAATCACGGGCTTGAAGGACTGCACATGTCGGAGCGGGTCATGCACCAAGCTCACGAGTGCTGCCGCGCCTGGCTCAAGACGGTCTCAAAAGATGAGCAGAATCTGACGCGGGTCGGGGTGATAGTGGAGGACAAGACCTATTCCCTTACGTTTCACTATCGGCAGGCCTGTTCCCCGCAGCTCGCGCGTGAGGCGATCTTTCATACGGTCTCGATGTTGACACCTTCGCCGAGGCTCGTCTTGGGGAAAGCGGTGGTGAATGCCATCCCTTCCGGCAATCTCCATAAGGGGTCCGCGATGTTGGAATTGATGCACCAGCTGAAGAGTTCCGGCGCGCTCTACGTCGGCGACGACGACACCGACGAAGATGTGTTTTCGTTGCCGGATGAGCGCATTGTCACGGTGCGCATCGGAAAGAAGGCCGCGACTGCCGCACAATGGTATCTTGCGCGGCAGTCGCAGATCGGACTCTTGCTGGAATACCTTGTCCTGGCGCGCCGCCGTCTGATGCCGTCTTAGCGGCGAGCCTGCCCGCCGAGAGGCTGGTCGCAGCTGCGAATCTGCGATTGCGGCAGCAGCGCTCATGAATCATGCGGGCTAGGCTTCCTGCGCCGCCACCCCTTTTTTGTACTGACCGTAGACGTACACAGGAATATTCAGTTCTTTCAAGACCTGCTGGAGCAAGGGATAGACCTTCTCCCATTCCAGACCACCGACTCCCGTTGCCAGGCGAGGCAGTGCGATGCTCTTCACCTGATGCTCCTGTAGTTCCTTCTTCAGAGCATGGAGCGCATGATTGACGTTGGGCAAGGTGGCCTTTCCGGGATGATCCTGATCGCTGGCCGGCGCTTCTTGCGTAAACAGATTGATGATGACCGGGGAATTCGGACCTTTCCAGGACCAGGCGCCGCCGGGTTTGGGATTGTAGGTTTGGCAATAGTGGCGGAAATCTTTGTACATCCCCGGCCACTGCTCACGGAGTGACAAGGCCAAGCCCTGCTTAAAATTGTCGTGAGGAGCAATGCCGTGTGCAATGGCGCCGGCGGTGGATAAGAGGATGTCTCCGGTCACTTCCTTGAGCATGACTGACGCCTCCTTGATTTAGGAATAGGGTCACTTCTTATCACATAAGGCTGCGTCCGGTTCAATCAATGGAGCGGGGGAATAAATTTAATTCGCAGCCAGGAATGCGACTCGTTTCATCGCCGATAGAGTCGCTCGCCATGGCGGCGTACAGGTCTCCTCTGGCAAGAAGGGCTCGTATGAGGAGGCGCGCGTTTTGATCTGTGAAGGGAGGTGCGCTTGTGGAGAAGGATGAGATGAACGCCTATCGCATCGAGCCCGGCTGCCGGCTGACCTTGAAACGATTCGATCCCGATGACACCGGGGCATATAAAAAGAATGAAGATGGGAAAACCGACGCCAAAGCGGCCACGGCCGAACTCATTGCGACGCTCGATCGGTTGCAGGAGCGGCTTTATGCCAACGGCACACGTGCGCTGTTGATTGTCTTGCAGGGAATGGACACCAGTGGCAAGGACGGCACGATCCGCAGTGTGATGTCCGGGGTCAATCCGCAAGGCTGCACGGTGGTGTCTTTTAAAACGCCTTCGGCTGAAGAGCTTTCCCACGACTTTCTCTGGCGTGTGCATCAGAAAGCGCCCGCCAGGGGTCAGATCGGAATTTTCAACCGCTCGCACTATGACGATGTGCTGATTACACGGGTGCACGGCTGGGTGTCGGACAAGGAGGCGAAGCGCCGGTTCAATCAGATCAAGGAATTCGAGGAACTCCTTGCCGAGAACGGGACGGCCATTCTGAAGTGCTTTCTCCATATTTCGAAGGATGAACAGAAGACTCGGCTGGAAGATCGCATTCATGATCCAGAGAAGCGTTGGAAATGGAATTCAGGAGATCTGGAAGAGCGCAAACTCTGGGACGAATATATGACGGCGTTCGAGGAGGTTCTTGCGGCGACCAGCACCGACCGGGCGCCTTGGTATATCGTGCCGGCCAACCGCAAATGGTATCGCAATCTCGTGGTGGCTGAATTGGTGGTTCAGGCGTTGGCGGCGATGAAGCTCTCGACCCCTCCGGCCCCCAAGGGAGTGAACTTTGAGACGCTGAAGATTGTCTAGCGTGGGCCGTCGGCATGCAGGGGGGGGTGGAGCGGGTCAGGCTGGCGTCGGCTTTCACCCTCACCTGCACTCCGGCCGGGGCTGTCGACTCTGTGCTCTGCATGATGAATAGTCGTCGGACATGAGCGGGATGACAGAACAGTTCAGTGAGATGAGGTGCTCACAACGGGTGTAACCGCTGGACGCGCGGTCGCAGCGCGCGTTCATGATGGAAGGAGAGTAACATGCGCATGGTCATGCTGGGTCTAGCAGGAGGCATCCTCCTGACGGCTGTTGCAGGGGTCGTGTCGGCGGGTGATTGTGAGGGCCTCATGCTCCTGAATGAGACAAGCGACGGAGCGACGATGCAGCAGCAGTGGTTTCTGAAGGGCGACAAATTACGGTTTGAGGAAATAGGTCCGGATGTGGATAAGGGCGCCCTGATCTTCGATGCAAAGAAGAAGATCATGTACAGCCTTCAGCATGACGAGAGGATGTATATGGAAATTCCCACGGGGGAGACGTCTCAGGTTGCGCCGGATAGGTCGGAGGACGTCGTGGTCGTCAAGACCGGAAAGCGCGACCAGGCCGCAGGGTATCCCTGCGACATCTATCACACGAAAGACAAGTCGGACGGCAGCACCGGCGAGCTCTGCATCGCGAGGGGGATCGGGAATGCGGCCATGTTGGGAATGATGAGCGCGCAAGCGGGCGGCGCCTCGTTGCTGCCTGGGTGGATGCGCGAGCTCTTCAAGGACGGCGGGTTTCCGATCAAGGGCGTGGATCGTGATGCAAAGGGGAAGGAGGAGGCTCGATGGGAAGTCATGAAAATCGAAAAGAAAAGTCTCGACGACAGGTTGTTCCTCCCTCCGGCCGACTACAAGAAACAGGATATGGCGGTGATCAGGCAGCCATTCGGCGATGCAATGAAAGAGGGGCGTGCTCCGGCGGACCGGTAAGGCTGCTGGTTGCCGGCCGTCACCGGGGCGCCACCCCACCCCCGTATTGACAGAATTTTTCGAGGAGCGTAGATAGGATTTGCGGCCCGATTTCATCGCGGTAGTTGGGAGACCGGACAGACCGCGCGGCTGCCGTCTAGATCTCCCACTGATTCCCGCAATAGAGAGGAGGGTGGACGATGAACGATGCGACTCCACCTGGCCCGTACGGCCTGCCGAATTGAAGGCAGGTGTCTCGCCGCTTCTGCCGGTCGGTTCTCTCTTGGCTATGCCTCGCGGCATTGAAGACGCACGGAAGTCCCTCATTGCGTCATGCCTCTCAGCGGAGGGCTGGTCGCGGTCTCCATACGTTGCCTGTGGATGACACAGGCTGTGTTTCTCCGGCGAGATGTTCCCGCCTCATGTTCGATTCGGCAGGTCTTTACGGGCCGCGACATGACGAACAGCACGCGGCGTCCTAAGCGCCACCCGAGGGCTCCTGTCCACGCAGGGGCCCTTGTCGGTGAGAGATCTCGACAGTCCATCAGTTTAGGATAGATGGCCAGGGCCGATTTTCCTATTGACAGGATTTTCTAAGAAGCGTAAGAGGGGATTGTGTATTCCAAGGGCTGTGTTAACCGTGACGAGGCGATGGACAGTGCGCGCCTGTTCGGGAGACCTCGCCACTCCTCAACCGGGGAGGTTCACAGATGGAAGAACTTACGCCACCGGATTAGAACGGCCCGCAGAGTCGCGGGTGGCCTGATCGTCGGTCGTGGTTGACGATCCTTCGCGGGCTTGTGCCTCTCGGCACTATCCGATAATCGGATAACAGCCACAAAAAAGAGAAGGATTCGATCTAAACACGAGGCACACAAGTTTCCCGGGGTAGATTACCCCCCGACGAACATCCTGACACCCCGTCTTCTCGAACGGGTCCAGAGTCTCCGATAACATCATCGATTTTCTC
>JACOEF010000627.1 GCA_024998705.1 Nitrospira sp. | reverse complement strand
CCCAATGTCGGCGGTTCCACCGTCCCCCGCGATCACCACGACATCTTTCGGTTTATCACCGAACCGGAGCCGGAGTCCCCGCGACAAACCGCTGGCCACGCCGTTCTGATCGCCATAGTTCCCGTACACGAATGGAATCGCCGCTTGAGAAATCGCCAACCTGCCGCAACCCGCCGTCCCGACGGTAATGGTGTCTTCGGGATTCGGAAAAGCAATGATCGCCAACCGAATGAACAGGGTCATCGCACAGCCGGCACACATCGGATGCTCTTCCAGGATTTCCTTGAAGCTGCCCATCTGCGACACCGTCGTCTTTTTTCCAAATGGCCCATGCTCGACCATATCCCGATATTCTTTCGGCATGAACTGTTCAAAGCCGGGTGTGAACTTTACATAATCAAGACTCATCTGAAACCTCGCTCTCTCAGAGCCGCAAAAGCGGCGGTGATACTCCTGCCGCTTACGACACCAGTTGTTTTGCTGCGGCTTTCTTTTCTTTGGCCTTGGCATCACGCTCCGCCAGGAGCTGTTTTGCCGGCTCACTGATATATTCCTTGAAGGCAAACCGTTCCGTGGGCTTCTCGGAATCCCGCATTTCCTGCAGCCCCTCCATGCTGTTCTTGCCGATCTCCAGAATGCAGGGCGTATAGAGCTGTAAATAGGTCGGTCCGATTTCCCGCGCGATCAGCACCGCGTTGCGGACGACCCTCTCGACTAGCGATGGCTTGCTCACCGTGCAGTTGACAACATAGTGACAGCCGGACTCCCGGGCGATTTCAGGCAAACGCACTTTATCAAACAGATTTCCGACCGGCGCCATTTTGGCAACGAACCCCTTCTGCATAAGACCGCTCTCCTGCCCGCCGGTGTTGGCGTAGAGTTCGTTATCAAAGCAGATGGTCGTGAACTTTTCCTGTCTGAACCAGGCCTGTAGGGTCATGTCTAAACCGATGTCCACCGTTGCGCCATCTCCCGCCAACACGACCACATCCTTCACGCGATCCGGAAAGCGCACACTCAAGGCCCGCTTGAGCCCCGAAGCTATGGCATTCTGGTTCCCGAACAGGGAATGGATATTGTGGACGGCCACCATTGGAAACACGAGACTCGTACAGCCAGTCGAGCCGACCATGACCGTGTCTTCGGGGTTGGGGAGCGACGCCAAAATATATCGAAACGCCATGGATTCAGGACATCCGGCACACAGTGAGTGCTGCTCGATCAGTTCCTTGGACGTGCCGATATCCTTCCATCCCCGGTCTTCCTTGCCATACGTGGCGCTGCTG
>JACOEF010000479.1 GCA_024998705.1 Nitrospira sp. | reverse complement strand
TTCACACCAAGAACCGTTTCGACCGGCAGGTCGAGGTTTGTAACGGGCTGGGGCTTGGATTTCGCTCCCTCGGAGACCTGCTTCCCCATTCGTCGCCAAAGACGAACGGCTGAGCGACACAGCCATGACGCGAGACGACATCCTCACCAGCCTGCGTGAAAGGATTTTATCCTTCGCGACATCGCGTGTATCGAAAGAACTGGCCGAAGACCTCACGCAGGAAGTATTGGTTCTGCTGCATGACAAGTATGCGCGCGTCACCGAGCTGACCGAACTGGTTCCGTTAGCCTTTCAAGTACTCCGGTTCAAACTGCTGGATGCCCATCGCAAGTCATTGCGCCGGGGCGAGTATCATCAGGAATCGGTCGATGAGCTGCCATTGGCGAATCCCGGCGACGATCCGGTGACCATCTTGGACCAGAAGCAACGCGTTGATCGACTATTAGCTGCCGTGGCCCAACTCGGGGACCGCTGCCGCGACCTGTTCAAGTGGAAGTTGGAAGGAAACAGTTTTCCTGAAATTCAGAAGCTCATGGGACAGACTTCGATCAATACCATTTACACCTGGGATCTGCGCTGCCGGAAATAGTTGTTGAGTTTAATGGGCGGCACGTGGGAATGATGAGGAGTGACACGAGTCTCCGGTTCAGTGCGACATGACCGGACAGATCCATCGGTTCACGAGATACGCTTCACGAACGACGACCTTGTATGCCTGAGCACGATCTCGAAAAATTACTCGGTGGATTCGCCGCGAATACGCTGACGCCGGAGGAGCGTTCACAACTCTACAAAGCCGCCTTGCAAGACCAGCAACTCTTTAACGCCCTGGCGGATGAACAGGCGTTGAAAGAATTGCTCTCCGATCCCGCCGTGCGCCGAAAGCTGCTGGAAACACTCACGCGGCCCAGCACATCCAAGGCCGGTGATTCGCTTCCCTGGTGGGCCTGGTTTAAACGACCGGCTGGGCTCGCCTTCGCAGGCGTTCTTGCCGCCGTCATCTTCGCGCTCACGTTCGGTACCAGAATCTACCAGGAAAGTCTCGATCGAGCCGCCAGACCGGTGGCGACTGAGGACGCCCGGCAAGCCGCGCCATCGGTCCAGGCCCCTCAACCGTCCGACTCCCTCCGATCGCCCGAGGCGGAATCACGGCTCAAAGCACAAGCGCCTGGCGAACCAAGGCAGGCGCCATCGAAGAAGAATGTGCTCACCGACAAGGTTGCCAAGCGGGAACGATCCGCAACGGCAACGCTGCCAGACCAGCGCGCCGCTGAAACGGCGAGCGATCGCGCTGGATCGCCGCGCGAACACGACGAATCACCGAAATCCGCTCCTGCCGCAACACCGGGCAGGCCGGCGGAACAGGCAGCCGCATCACCCGACAAACCCCTCTCGCTTCATGCACCGCCACCAGCCGCTGCCCCGGCAACGGCTCCGCCACCGGCGCCGGCCGCACGCGCGCTCGCCACAAAACAAAGTGCCCGCGCACTCTGCTATGGCGACGCGTGCCCGCGTGTCGATACAAGCGGTCGGGCGCAAGAGAGCGAGGAGGCCGGCCGGCTCGCACGGAAATCGGAACCGTCGACGCCGGCGGGAAATTCTGCGGGCGACATTAGTCGTGTCAGGCCGTTAGGTCTACGGTATAGCTTTGTGACAAAGGGCCCCGACGGACAGAGCCGGGAAGTGGATGCCGCCATCGCTGCCGGAAGTAAAGAGCCGGTGCGCATCACGGTGGAGACGACTCAGGATGCGTATCTGCAAGTCCTTCAAAATCTCGGCTCCGCCGGCACCAGACTGTGGTGGCCACCACAGGAGACGGGTAAAATCTCTCTCAAGCTGCTGGCGGGAAAACGAAGCGACATTCCCTTACCTCCCCCGGCAGAAAACGGAGTACTCGACCTCATTATCCGTCTCTCTCCGAAACCATTCGGCCCCTTGACCATGCAGGAAGTCGGCATGCTCGATCGCTTCTCAGCCAACCTGCTCATCGAATCGATCTCGCCCGTCGACGCAGCAGGCGCACAGGAACAGGCCACCTACGTCGTGAGCCAAGATCCCTCGACCAGCGCCCAACTGGCCGTGGAAATTCCCATCAGCCAGTGACCCTGCTGCCGGCATGGCACGAAGCGGCGATCTGCCGTCAGGCCATGACGGGGGCTGCAGGCATCTGTGCAACCTACTGCGCGTCGTAGATCCTAATCTCCGGGTCTGCCGCGAGATACGGCTGCAACGCGCCGACCACATCGTGACTGAACAGTGCACTCGTGAGGTATTGCTCCGAGTGAGCGCGCGAATCAAATCCATGCAACACCTGCACATCCTCGTCGCGAATGAGCAACGCTTTGGACTGTGCGCCAGGAATCGTGGTCAGAAAGGGCTGTTTGTACTGTGTATACACCGCCCCGGCCTTAGCACGATTTGCAGGTGTGATCTTCAAGGTGATTTCGAGATAGGCTTTCGTCATGGTCCCTCCCTGTGAATGCGCGGAATCGCCGCGTCGAAGCCCCGCCATGGGAACTTGACGCCACCCTACCAGGCCGAACCGCGGCCGTCTGTTCGATAGATGACAGTCGGTGAGTCGTTCACGTCTCGATCAGGCGCTCGATGTCGGCAATCCGTCGCACACAGACATACTCACGGTTGTATCCCAATACGCCCTGATCACGAAGCCGGTTGAGAATGGTGCTGACCACAGGCCGGCTCGCCCCGCCCAGGTCGGCGAGTTCCTGCTGAGTGAGGCGGAGGTGCTGCCCGAACCCATGCTCGCAGCGGGTTGCGAAGCCTACCGACAGGTCATGGAACATCTCGGCCAGACGCGCCTCCGTCCCCTTCAATGCGAACCCTTCGAGCCGGCGGGTCACCCGGCGTTGCCGTCTGGCAAGCAACGAGACAAATTCCCAGGACAGCGCGGGGTGATGGAGCAACAGGCGGCGAAATTCCTCCATCGGCACGCGCCAGATCATGGCCGCCCCCTTGGCCTTTGCCGTATCCTCCGCTTCATCGACGCCACTTAAGGCCGGCCCGAAACATTGCCCCGCGCTGAGGGCCGCTGTGGTAAAGGCGGCCCCGTCCTGATTCACGCGCGCCAGCGTCACCTGTCCCTGCAAGACCCACCACAGGGCCTGCCCGGAATCACCCTGCCGATAGAACGTGCCACGATGCCGCACCGCCACGACCCGAGCCCCGGGACATTCACGGCGAAGCGTCTCAATGGGCACACCGACCAGGAAGGGGCACTGCTGAAAATCACTCGCCTTCATCATGACGATCCAAGCAAAGTAGCCGGAAGGAGCCGGGACCTCAACCGGTGCGTTACGGATAGAAGCGCATCATCAACATGCCGGCAATCGCCGCCACACCTCCGGCGAGGCATAGAAAAAACCCCAGCGCACCCCCTACAAACCAGGGCCGTACCTCCTGATATTCGCGCGGCGTCAGGAGCGGATGCAGCTCTACCGGCCGGTGCCACCACCGGGATGGAAGCCCAATCCGTACCGCCAAGGTCCGGTAGAGCACCACGTGGTACCCCCAGCCGGTCGGGATGCCGATGAGCAAGCCGATCGCCAATCCCCAGAGGCCCAACTCAACCATTAGGGGCGGGGTGAGAACAACCGCCAACAAGCCGATCAGGCCGATCACCACCAGGCCCCCGATGACGAGGAGCAGCTCAAGCATGGGGCGGATTATACCGGAGAGACTGCAGGGATGGCAGGCACGTAAGGCTTCGATGGAGTTACTGGAGGAGACACCTCCTTCACTGACCTCCGTACAACCGCGATGAGGGGCCCGCCTCCCCCCATCAAATGAGCCGCTCAGGACTTTGATCTCGATCGGGGCAATTCCAGAATGCTCGACTTCCTGGACTCATCGTTCGGGAACACGCGGCCGGTGAGGACCGTTTGGAAGATGTGCTCGAAGACCACGCCGGGTTCGCCTTTTTTTCTTCCCGACCTGAAATACGAATGCCCTTTCGGCGGATCGTACACGGTGTTCACGTCATCGCAGTCGATCGCATAGACGTTCTTGGGCGTTTGCTCCATATCCTCCGGTCCGCTGTGCCCGAGGCGTCGAGACGCTTCGGCGTTCTTGAGATTCGAGACTTTACTCGCGCGTAACGCCAGGTCGTCGGACGCGAAATACACCACCACGTTGCGGGAGGCATGGCTGATCAGTTCACCCGATTGCCCCTTGTGCAAGGACTCATTCAGGATATCCGCCGCGACCAAAAACGTATTTCTGAATAGGAGCGGCAACCCGCCCGGTTGATCATATTTATGCCAGAGACTCAATGTCTGACGAAGCACGCGATTACCCATGGAGTGAGCCAGAATATTGATCCGCTTCAGGCAAGGATCCTCATCGGGGTTCTCGTCGGACGAACTCCTCCATTCCATGAACTTCTGGAACATGCGGGCGAACGCGAAGGCGCTTTGGTCCGCCGACTTTTGATCGTCCCAATAATCTTTGACAAGGCCCAAGTCGTTATCGCAGGGCCACACGATAGGGACGACGAGCAACTCCCCGTTTTTCTCTTTGTTGCAGAGCGCCTGCAACTCCTCCGCGTCAGCAAACACATTCTCGGGCAGATTTGAAAATCCGTGGATATAGATCAGTACTTGACGATATTTCGACGCCTTGATCGCCGCCAAAAACTTATTGCTGCCGATTTCCTCAGCCACACCTTTTTTGATCCGGTTGCAGCAGAAAAATCCACGGCTGGATGAGTTGTTTCCAAGATCAAAGACGAAGTTGGAATTCAGTTCAGGTTCGGTATTCACCGTCGGCATCCTACTGGTGATGAAGAGCATCGTGAAGCCTCCCGGGTGGTCCGTGAATACGCTTATTCGACAAGATAGGCGTCAATGCTGCAAGCGACATAAACTCGCTGACTCGGCATAGCATCGACCCGGGGATTCTAGCAGGACGAAAGAAATTGGCAAGGTGGGGGTCTTCGGAATCGCGGATTCTAGATCAAGCAAAAATCTCCAACGTCTATGCGGCCGCTCAAAAAAAAACACGTGCGCAATAAAACCGTTTCGTGCCGCCACGGATCGAAGAAATGGGCACAAAGGTTTTTTGCAGTGGCGCCGTCGCGCCACGCGATTCGTCGGATGAGGCGCACAGCAAGCACTGATGTATCCCGCCGCCGTCTCCCTCCATCGCATCATGGCGAATCCTAAGCTGCTCGCTTTTCGTCAAGCGTGACCTTTCAATAGGTCGGCCACGGACAGGCCGTGCCCTCCGTTATGATTCAAGCACTTACACAACGCTTTTCAACGTGAAAGGATTGCCCTCTTCGCCCCATATCCTCCTGTGAACGGAGGACATCATGGCGCAAGCCCAGGGCACATCCCACTCGAACCCATCAGCGAACGGGCACTATCCCCGCCTGTATCAGATCGCCAGCCTGGGAGCCTTGCTGACGTACGGCTTCTTCTGGCTGCATTTCGACATCTCACTCTGGCAGATCGCCGTCACTATCGGCACGGCGTTGTTTACTCAATATCTCGGAACACGCCTTGCCAAACTTCCATACTTCGATCCCAAGAGCGCCTTCATTTCTTCCTTGTCGCTCTGCCTGCTCCTCCGCACCGATCACCTCGCCATTGCGGGACTGGCTTCGCTCATTGCCATCGGCAGCAAGTTCGTCTTTCGTTGGAATAACAAGCACCTCTTCAATCCAACGAATCTCGCCCTTGCCGTCATGGTCGCCACAGGTCTCGGCTGGATCTCGCCGGGGCAGTGGGGGCAGGTCGCCTGGTTCGGCTTTCTCATCGCCTGCCTCGGCAGCCTGGTCGTCACGCGCGCCGCACGGGCGGATGTGACGCTCGCGTTTCTCGGCTCCTACGTCGGCCTCTTGATCACACGCGCCCTCCGGCTAGGCGATCCACTGGCCATTCCATGGCATCAGCTCGAAAGTGGCGCCCTGCTCATCTTCCCCTTCTTCATGATTTCGGATCCGAAAACCACACCGGACTCCCGGACCGGCCGGATGGTCTATGCGCTCTGTGTCGCCCTCGCCGCGCTCTACGTCCAGTTCGGATTGTTCCAGCCGAATGGGCCACTGTGGGGGTTGATCATCTGCACGCCGCTTGTGCCCCTGATCGACCATCTGCTTCCCGACCTTCAATATGTCTGGGCGAAACCATCCCGCGGTGGCGCAGCCTTATCCGCCTCGCCACGCATCACCGGCCAACCGCCAGCTGTTATGGATCATCGGCCTGTTCCCGTCCCAATCGTGTCACCAACCAAGGAGGTCCACATGAGACAGACCATCGTTCCGTCACTCTTATTCACCCTAGGCTTGCTCGCTTGGAGCGGCGAGGCCTCGGCTTTCTGCGGCTTCTACGTCGGCAAGGCCGACACCAAACTTTTCAACAAGGCCTCCGCAGTGGCCATCGCACGCCACAACAATAAGACCGTGATCACGATGGCAAATGACTTTAAGGGCGACGTGAAGGAGTTTGCGCTGGTGGTGCCGGTGCCGACGATCCTGGAGAAGGAGCAAATCCACGTCGGGGATCCGGCAGTGCTGAAACATCTGGCCGACTATTCGGCACCGAGACTGGTGGAATACTTCGATGAGAATCCCTGCCTACGCTATGAATTAATGGAGCGCCGGAGTATGGATGCAATGAAGAGCATGGCCCCGGCTGCAGCGCCCGCCCGACAGCGCGACACAGCGTTGGGCGTGACAGTCGAGGCGCAGTACACGGTCGGCGAGTACGACATCCTGATCCTCTCGGCCAAAGAAAGTCACGGCCTTGAAACCTGGCTGGTCGAGAACGGCTACCGCATCCCGAACGGCGCGTCGGCGGTTCTGCACAGCTATCTGAAACAGGACATGAAATTTTTTGTGGCGAGAGTGAACCTGGGTGAGCAAACAAAGCTCGGCTTTACGCACCTCCGGCCACTCCAGATCGCCTTTGAGTCACCGAAGTTCATCCTGCCGATCCGGCTCGGCACGGTGAATGCCGACGGCGCGCAGGAACTGTTTATCTATTTCCTGACGAAGCAGGGCCGGGTGGAAACGACAAACTATCGGACGGTGCGACTCCCTGAGGCACAGGAAATTCCGCTGTACGTGAAAGACAAGTTCGGAGACTTCTATCGCGACCTGTTCACGCAACAGGTGAAACGGGAAAGTGAGCGCGGCGTTTTCATGGAGTATGCCTGGGACATGAACTGGTGCGACCCCTGCGCGGCCAATCCACTCTCTGCGGAAGAACTGCGCGGGGTGGGTGTGTTCTGGCAGGACAACAACGAGCGGATGGGCAAAAGCATACCGATGTCGCAAAACGTGTTCCTGACCCGATTGCACGTCCGCTACGATGCCGCGCACTTCCCCGAAGACCTGATGTTCCAGGAAACCTCGGATCGCGGCAACTTCCAGGCACGCTACATTCTGCGACACCCCTGGACCGGAACCGATGAATGCGCGGCCGCCACAGTGTACCGCCAACAACTACGGGAGCGGTACGAGCGGGAAGCGCAGACGCTGGCCTCCCTGACAGGCTGGAACATCGGTGACATCCGCAAGACGATGAACATCGCCTCGTTGACGCCCGGCGAAGAAAAGAAGTGGTATCAGCGCTTGTGGAGGAACTAGCGGACGAAGGCGACACCGAGGAGGACGGGACAACCCGGCCTCCGTATCAGCAGACATAGCGAAGAGTCCACACGCAACCTGAACGACATCACTTGCCGGGGCAATCCCCGGTTCGTTTCGCATCGACTTTCATAGTCACTGACAAGGCATGATCACCCTTGGGCGTGGCTTTGCGTACCACGGCAAAACCAGTGGAAGACACCGTCCCCTCCACGCGAGTGACCGCATAGACACCTTCGATGTCATAACTGACTTTCCCGCCTTGGATCGACACATTCAGTACCTTGTTCGACGGATTGGGCTGAAACCCATTCACGGCGTAGTAGTTAAACACCGCAGCCGGATTGGCGAGATGTTCTTCCTTCACACAGCGAGTGCGGCTGTCCGGTTTGCCCGCCTCCCCGTTGCTGGCATCCGTCACCGCGG
This sequence comes from Nitrospira sp., assembly GCA_024998705.1. Taxonomy (GTDB): domain Bacteria; phylum Nitrospirota; class Nitrospiria; order Nitrospirales; family Nitrospiraceae; genus Nitrospira_A. The sequence goes on along the minus strand of JACOEF010000479.1, from coordinate 5,765 downwards.
TCACTTGATATTCACCTGGTTTCAAAGGAACCGATTCCGCCCACACCGGCGCCCCCCACAGGGTCACACCGATAATCCCAAACAGCACGACACACGTCTTCATTTTCAAGCCTCCTCATCGTACCGGGGCGCGCCGGCCTCTGGGTCCATGTGATCCCCCCAGACCGCCTCGCCCGAAGTTCTGCCCCATCAAGGCCTTCAAGATTGTGCTCATGCTCTGCATTATTGTCAACGGTCACGTTCCCCGCAGACGCCGCCGGACCGCATCGAATCCGGCAGCTCTCCTGGCTCAATTTGGCCGCCACTATGGTATAGTCGCCATCATCACATCCGTGCCGTTGGCCTCATACAAGGAGTACACGCATGATTGCCAATCATCGTCCGATCGTCGCCGCATTCGGCGGGCTGTCACTTCTCCTGCTACTCTCGGCTTGCTCCTTCAAAGCGACTTTCAAAGAGACCACTGACTCCACCTCCAATCTCACCGGGACGACTTCGGGCCGTATCTGGTGGAATGAAGACGGCCTGCTGAAACCCGAACACAAAGTGGCGGCCTTCGCGGCCTATAACGCGGACAATCTGGAAGCCGATGCGGCTCGCGGGCAAGGCGAGTACCTGGTCTCGCTGAACCACCTCACCGGTACCGTCGAAGCCCCTGCTTTTCAGCCCCATGCGCAGGACGCCTATAGCCGGTGGAGCCAGTCTCAACAGGCCTCCCCCACCGACTTGCTGAACAACCTGCAATCACCGACACGATGACTGCAGTCACTATCACGGCCCCTCCACGGCCCCTCACAGGAGTGTGACATCGACATGACGGCTCCGCTCACGATTCATCGAATCTTTCACCCCACTGATTTTTCGAAGGATAGTCAGGTGGCATTTGCCCATGCCCTGAAACTGGCACTGGTGTTTCATGCCGAGTTGACCATCCTGCACGTGGACCCGGCCGTCTCGCCGGAGGGATTCGAAGATTTTCCCCGTATCCGCCCGACACTGGCACAATGGGGGCTGCTCCCGGAATCCAGCTCCAAGAGCGATGTGACCACACTCGGGATCAGGATCCGGAAGGTACGAGCCCTGGCGGCCGATGCCAAGCAGGCCATCATCCATCATCTGGCGTCGTCGCCGACCGACCTCATGGTCCTGGCCACACACCAACACGAGGGGTTTGCCCGCTGGGTGCATCAGACGCTCGCAACACCGGGCTCGCGTGAAATGCATATGAAGACGTTGTTCGTCCCCTCGCACGTGGAAGGGTTTGTCGACCGGGAAACTGGCCAGACCACACTCCAGCGCCTGCTCATACCAATGTCCCTCCAACCGCCTTCCCAGCCCGCCATCGATGCCGCGTGCACGCTGATCTCACAATTGAACAGTCCGGCCGTTTCACTGACACTGGTCCATGCGGGCAAGGAGCCGGACGTGACCTCGCTGAACATGCCGCAAAAAGCGGGCTGGTCCTGGAATCAGCTCTTCGGAAAAGGCGACCCGGTAGAATGGATTCTGGCGGCCGGCGAAGAATTCGACGTGGATTTGATTGTGATGGCGACGAAGGGACAGGACAGCCTGTTCGACATGTTGCGCGGCAGCACTACGGAACGCGTGCTCCGCGGCGCACGCTGTCCACTGCTCGCGATTCCAGCCAAACTGGTGTGATCCGAATCACGCACTCCGCAGACCATTACTATCCGCCGACACGGCCGACCTCGAGAACAGGCGACAGGGGCCGGTCGTTCGTCTCACGCCCCGTCACCGTGCGTACCACCATGCCGTCGCGAAAGACCACGAAGTTGGATAACACCGCCGCAATGCGAGGCCCCGGCAGGATCAGCCCTGCGAGATTCAGCGGATCGGCGGCGGACAACTTGATCTCTTGCTGCGTCGCAGCGCCCGGCCGTTTCTTGAGTGCGCGCAACGCTTCGAGCGCACCAGGCAAGGCGAACTGCTCGCCCGTAAACCCAGTCACAAACCGACCCCCACGAACCTCTCCGGTCAATTCGAGTCGCCGGTAACAGACCAGCAGATCACGCCACGACGACACCATCGACTCTCGCCCCAAGAGGTCCCGAAACACCACTCCATACCGTTGCAATAACCGGCGCGCCACAGGCTCCGTCAGGCTGGAAGACGGCGGCTGACAGCCCTCGCGTGATCTCAAGAGCGACCACCGGCCGCCGACATGACGCGGCCGCCGGCTTCGATCGGAGGCTTCGGCACGCCGCCGTTTCGGATCGATCAGCGCGCGCAGGTTGTCAAATCCGTCCGCGGTCACCAGACCCGCCGCGACGAGTTCCCACAAGCCATCTTCCACTTCGGAAGCCAACAATCGGCTCCCGTGCAACAGCTCGCTGAAAAAACTCGCACCCCGCTCCTGCAGACACCGTCGAACAGCCTGCGCCGATCCGCTCAAGCGTGCGGACAGATCCAGATGCGCCAGCTCCTCACCGGCCGCCGCCAGCAAGACCGGCCCGTCTTCGCGCGCAAAGAGACTCACCGGCGCGACGCGGGTCGGAATCACGCGACGACCCGACACAGGATTCAACTCCTGCATCAGGCGGGGATGCGGTGTGAGGCGCCCCCACATCAGGGCCCCACTCAAACACAGCCGATCAAGCCATTCAGGTTGATACTTGGCCATGCGGACCCGGAGGATCTGGGATTCCCAGGCCGATGCAGCGGCCTCAAACCCGCCGAGTTGCGTGACGACTTCCAGGAGTCCGGCCTCGCCATGCAGCCGCGCGCCCGGCGCCGCATGTTGCCACTGAAACAGGAATCGCATGAACTCGGCGGCCGTGACCGGTTCGATTTCCTTGCGCAACCGCCCGATCGTCAGCCGGTGAATACGGGCGAGCAGGCGGCGATGGCACCACTCAACAACGTCGCCCGTCGTTTGTGACGCGTGAGGCGAAAAGCGGCCCCGGAGCAGATGGCCTTGAGATTCGAGTCGCATAAACGTGGTCTGCATGTCCGACTCGGACAGGTGCAGCGTCCGTGACAGGTCCATGGCCGTGGTCGGACCGATACACTCCATCCATCCCAAGACCACACGGTTCAGGACCGCTTCCAATTCGACCTCTGCTGCCACTCCGACCGGACCGGTCGCCGGATCGATTCGTGCTTCAGGAAACAGAAGGCCTGCGTAGTGGCGATACTCCGCTGCCAGCCACCCCAGCTTCATCTCACCCTGCCAGAGCGTGACGACACGACCGGCCGCCGCCAGCGTCGGCACCAGCAGATCCCAACCAGGCATGCGCTCACAGGGTACCCAGCCCAGCGACAACAGCGCGTCGTGGAATTCCTCCGCGTCCCGCACCACCGGCCAGGACTCTTCGATGTCCTGGTCGATAGCCGATTGATCCAGTGCACCCAGTTCGCCTGCCAGCTCAGGGGGCAAACTACGCCGCATGTCCACCGCCCGGGCCCGGCGTTCCTCCAGCGGCGCATCATCGAGAAAGGCGTAAGGATTGGCATTCAAAATTTCGTGACAGAAGGCCGACGGCATCGGCGTATCGACCGCCACACAAGTGATTGCGCCCTGTTCGATCTTCTCCAGCACGGCCATCAAGCCGTCGACATCCATCGCCTCCGTCAGACAATCGCGAATGGTTTCTTGCGCCAACGGGTGGTCCGGAATCTGCCGGACCGTTCGCGCTCCCTGGAAATTATCCTGACAGGCGATCGCATCGGGAAACCCCGCAGCGAGGAGATCTTCGGCACGCATCCGTTGAATCTGCGGCGCCACCCGCTTCCCTCCCACAAACCGGAGTAACGCGAGGGCCCGCGAGGCATTCCACCGCCACCGCGTCATGAACATCGGTGCTTGCAGGACCGCCTGCGTCAGCACCTCGCGCAACGTGTTGACGTTCAGAAACGCAAACACCGTATCGAGCGGAAAGCTGTGCTTCTCCCCCAACGACAGGACGATGCCTTCATCCGTGGCAGCGGCCTGCAACTCGAAGTCGAACGTGACACAAAACCGCTTCCGCAATGCCAATCCCCAGGCCCGATTGACACGCCCGCCGAACGGCGCATGGATGACCAGCTGCATCCCGCCGCTTTCATCGAAAAATCGCTCCGCAACAATCGTCTGCTGAGTCGGGACGATCCCCAGCACCGCCTTGCCCGCCAGGAGATATTCGACCGCCTGTTGCGCACCCCGTTGATCGAGGCCACATTCCTGCTTCAGCCACTGCACCGGCGGCGAAACAGCAGCGGAGAGCGACTGGTCGGCGCCGAGCCGTTGCTCGAGATCCGCCTTGAGTCTCGCGACTTCCGCAGACAATTCCGCCGTACGTGCCGGCGCCTCTCCGCGCCAGAACGGAATCGTCGGCGGAGCACCTTGCGCATCCTCGACCCGCATCTTGCCGGTCTCCACGCCTTTGATCCGCCAGGATGTGTTGCCCAGGAGGATAATGTCTCCCGCCAAACTCTCGACTGCGAAATCCTCGTCGACCGACCCCACCACCGTGCCGTCCGGCTCGGCAATCACCGCATAATTGGCCGTGTCGGGGATCGCACCGCCTGAGGTGATGGCCGCCAGGCGAGCGCCGCGACGGCCTCGAATATGGTGATTGATGCGATCGTGATGGAGGTACGCCCGCCCCCGGCCCCGACTGGTCACGTATCCATCGGCGAGCATCGTGACCACCGCATCGAACATCGACCGATCCAGATCGCGGTAAGGCATCGCGCGGCGACACAGGTCGTAGAGCTCCGTCTCGTCCCACGATTGGGTCGCCGCGGCGGCCACGATCTGTTGCGCCAACACGTCCAGCGGCGCAGGCGGGACCTCGATGCGGTCCAGCACTCCGGCCCTGATCGCCCGGATCAACGCGGCGCATTCGATCAATTCGTCACGCGTGGTGGCAAAAAGGCGCCCCTTGGGAATGGCATGAATCCAATGGCCTGCCCGACCGATGCGCTGGAGGCCCGTAGCGATCGAGCGGGGGGACCCGATCTGGCACACGAGATCGACGGTGCCGACATCGATACCGAGTTCCAACGACGCCGTCGCCACCACCACCCGCACCCTCCCCGTTTTCAAACGATCCTCCGCCGACAGGCGAATCTGCCGCGACAGACTGCCGTGATGCGCCGCGACCCCCCCTTCCCCAAGATGCCGCAAGCGCTCCTCCAAATAATGCGAGACCCGCTCGGCCAGCCGTCGCGTATTCACAAATACCAGGGTAGAACGGTGCGCTTCGACCAGCGCGGCGACACGATCATACACATCGCTCCAAATCGCATTCGTCGCGACGGCCCCGAGTTCGTCCTTCGGCACGTCAACCGCCAGATCCATATCGCGGCGATGCCCCACGTCGATGATCATCACGTCGTTCGTTGTTCGTATCTCGTCGTTCGTCCCGTCTCCCGCGAGAGACGCTTCACGCTTCACGCTTGACCAGCCTCTATTTCCCACCAAAAATGCGGCCACGGTTTCGATGGGTCGCTGCGTGGCCGAGAGGCCGATGCGTTGAACTCCGGCGCCGGTGAGCGCCGCCACCCGCTCCAGAGACAGGGCCAAATGCGCCCCCCGTTTATTGGGAGCTACGGCATGAATTTCATCCACGATGACCGTGCGTACGGTCTTCAGCATCATCCGGCTTTTTTCCGCCGTCAGCAGGATGAACAGCGATTCGGGAGTCGTAATCAGAATATGCGGCGGACGCCGAAGCATCTGTTGCCGCTCGGTCATGGGCGTGTCGCCGGTCCGCACGACCACCCGCAGTTCCGGCAGCAACAATCCGGCGGCCAACGCGGCC